>JBJTQD010000194.1:0-8023 GCA_046075445.1 Planctomycetota bacterium | reverse complement strand
TTATACAGCGGAACGACGATCGAAACGGCGAGTTGAGAAGCCAAGCGAGTTACCGGAGAAAGTGCCAGCGAGAACCGACCGGAAGAGTCCGCCGGACGTTCGGTGATGAGCGAGTGAATTCGAGTACGGGTTATGAGTGTACACCAAAACAAACCTCGCTGCTGTTGCGTGGCCGGTCGTCGCGCTGACCTCTACCGTCGAGCGACAAAGTGGCAGCAGGTAGCCAACAGCAATTCAACGGCGACACAAACAAGCCGCATCAAGATGGCGCTGATCAAGGCCACAGAAGTGCTAAAACTCCCAGCCAAAAGCGGCAGCATGACGAGCTCGCGCACACCCAATCCACCCGGCAACATCGAAATAAAGCCACCGACCGTCGCCAAACAGATCGTCGTCAACGCGAGCCCATACATCGTCCCGTCCAGTGGCTCAGTCGAGACCGCTTGAAGCACAAAAAACATTGCGCCGCCATACAGTAACCAGCCGAAAAGCGACCAACTCCACGCGCGAAAGTACGTCGCCCAGTCGAGCTGAAATTTAGTCTCGTCCCAGTTCTTCGCGCGCTTCAACTTCGCGGCCAAGTTGATCGCCTGTGAAAAAACGGGCGGCAGCGTCAGGACCCCAAACAGAATCATGATGCCGACAGAACCCCAGAAGAGTTCCGTTGAGATTCCCGGCCGGAAGAGCAGGCCGACACAGCCGACTTGGGCTCCGACTAAAACCCACATCAAAGTCTCGACAAATGTACTGGCGATGACAGGACCGAGCCGCGCCGAAGATGCCGCTGTCGCTGTGGTTTGGTCTTGGGCTCCGCAAACCAGTCCGCAGCGGACCACTAGGACCATCGCTTTGCCGGGAACGTACTTCGCCAATTGGCTGGCTGCAAAGGCGCGAGCGGCTCGCAGATACGGAATCCCTACGCCCATCGACAGCAGCACCCGATGCCACATCCGCGATGCGCAGCCCAAGGCCGCCGCGTACAACAGTCCAGCCAGGGGCAGGTAATGCCAACCGAATTGTTGCCAGTCAAACGGCGTCGCCGCTAGCTCGCGAGCCGCTTTCCAAATCGTCCAGCCAAAAGCGGCGGTGACCAAGCATGCGATCCCACCCCGGATTAGCCGGCCCAGCAGGCGCTTTGGGGCTTTCTGCGGAGCGTTATCTGGTGAAGGCGCGTTCATGCAGCGGATCGAAGGCGCAGTGAGCACCGGTTGGAGTAAGCGTTTGTTGCGAAATTCGCGTTTCGGCTCCCAACTCTAGCAAGCCGGCCAGAGCGACTCTAGTTCAGCCCGCCGGCGACAACCTCTTTTCTCCAAGATCGCTCTTTACCCAAAACTCCGAAAATCGTTAGCATACCTCGGATTCGCCAGCTTTCTGGGTTTCCACCGCCACTTCGGCGGGACAAAAGCGGCAAAGTGCGACTTGTCGCTTCGCGATTTCGTGAACGTGGAGTCAACATGATTCGAACCATTGTTCTTCTGGCTGTCGTCGTCTTGGCCCAACCTTTGATGGCCCAGCAAGAAGCGGTCAATCCCTTCAAAATTGTCTTGGGACAAAGCACGATCGCCGCTTTGAAAACCAACCCCAAGGGGTTGGTTTGGGCGTTTGATTCGCTTGGTGCGAATCCGCATGATGGCGTGACGGTTTACTACGACCCGTCGGAAAGCCTCGTCAGCCAGTGGAAAGTCAACGACGGCACGATGCAAAACTTGTTTTCGCTCGATGTCTCTGAAGAAATCTTGCAACAAATCGAAAACGACTACGGCTTGCCGGCTTTGATTAGCCCCAGCGATCGCGAGCGAATTCGCGGTGTATTGCTGCGTTACACGCCTGCTACAGGCAGTGCTTTGCCGCCCAGTTCCAGCATCGGTCCGATTGCCGGATCGACTAGTACCCCTGGTCCGCTGGTAACCAACAATCCCCCTGTTTCGATTCTCGACAATAATCGTGTAACTACGAATTTGGAGAATGGCTCCCAGAATTTGCGTCCGATCGGCAGTTCGCCCGCATTGGGAAGCGGTTCGATGTTCCCGGCAACCGGCACTGAGTTTTATCAAAATCGGCCTGCTCCTTTGCAGCCGCAAGCCAGTGATTTTGCCTTGAATCGGCCTGCGACCTCCAGCGGGACCGCCTCCTACAACTCGACAGCGATGCAGCCTATTCCTCAGCAACCGCTGAATACGCCCGACCGCTACGCCTCAAATCAAGCCCCGCTGCTCCCTCCGCCCGTTTACAACAATCAGGCTGCCGCAGCGCCGCAAAATCAGTGGGCCGCCGCCCAGCAAGAGCCGCTTGTCCCAAATCGCCGCCCAGTGCAGCAGCAGTTCCCTCAAGTCAGCTACAACCCTTACGCGGACAATCAGTATCATGGCGTCGGTCAAGCTGTGCTACCTCCTCCACCCACCGGTGCGCAGGTCGCAACTGGTGGCGCGGGCCAATTCGGCACTCAGGCTGTCTCGACCGCCAATTGGCAATCTGAAAAGCAAATTTTGTTGGCTGATTTGGCAGAGTCAAAGCAGCGATCAGTGTTCTTGTTGTTCATGTTGTTTTTGCTGGCCGGACTCTGTCTCTATTTGTCTTGGCTGGCGCGAGGATTTTATTTCCGCTATGCAGAACTTGCTGATGAGTTGCGGGAGACTTTTTCCGCGACGACTTGAGCGTTTTCTGGTGGAATTCGCTGAGCGGGGTAATCCTCGCCAGTTTCGTGTTTGAAATTAATGAAAATCGGTATTTACTCGAAGTTGATCGCTCGGCAGAATACCGAGCCCTGACTTCGGATGGGCTGGCGGAATTGAGGAATGGATTTCCTCGCCGCTAAACAGGTTGAATGGCTGAGAAGCCAGCGACCTGCAGCTTGGCGATGTAGATAATTGAATCACGGCAAGGAGTGCTGAGATGACCCTCTGGCGATGGAATGCCTTACTTGGGCTAAGTGCCCGTTCTGGAATTTCTTTCCTTTGCTTGGCGGCTTTTGCCGTTACGGCGCTCTCTTCGGGGTTTGCTGATTCACTGCAAGCCCAAACCTCGGTGGCTCTGCTCGACATGGCAGTGGTTTTCGAAAACCACCCCGCCTTCAAGTCGCGTTTAGCCCAGCTCAAGCAAGACGCCGACGGCCTGCAAACTGCAGTTCTTCAGCAGCGTCAGGCTTTGATCAAAGAACAAGAGAATCTCCGTCTGCTGTATCAGCCTGGCTCGCAAGAGTTTAAGGACAAGGAGAAGGAACTCGCGCTGAAGGTTACTCAGCTCGAGATCGACTCGAATGACAAGATGCGGGACTTGATGGTCCAAGAAGCGAAGTTGCACTTCGAAATCTATTCGGAAGTCAGTCGTTTGGTCGACGAGTACTGCAATCAGTTCGATATTCGCCTCGTTTTGCGATTCAACAGTGCAGCTGCTCAGCCGGACAAGCCTGAGAGCGTAATGCAGCAGGTCAACGGCGCGATTGTTTATTACAACCCAAACCGGGATATCACAGCGGCAATTGTGCAGCGAGTTGCTCAGGTCCGAGGTGCAGCTAGCCCGCAACCGATTCAGCCTCGATAAGGCTTTGAGTCTCGTTTGTCTCGTCCGTTGGTTTTGAGTTGAAGGTAGAGCCTTGTCGATTGAACGTCAGCAAAACACGATCAAACGCCCGGCGAAAGTCTCGGGTTTTGGATATTGGAGCGGGCTGGATGTCCAGGTCGAATTTCGACCAGCGCCGGCGGGACATGGCATTGTCTTTGTCCGTCGCGATCTTCCAGGGATGCCCACGATTCCAGCTAAGATTGATTACCGAGTCGACGGTCCGCGTCGCACGACATTGACCTGTCGCGGAGCCTCGGTCGAGATGGTTGAACACCTTCTGGCCGCTTTGGCTGGTCTGCAAATTGACAACTGCCAGGTTTGGGTTGATCGAGCCGAGATGCCTGGCTTTGACGGCTCTGCAAAGCCGTTTGTTGATGCACTGAATTCGGTGGGCGTACATGCCCTGCCTGCTCGTCGTCCATGCCTGGTTGTCTCGGGCACGGTGAAAGTGGGCGATGAGAATTCATGGATTTCGATCTCTCCGACCAATCGCAGCAGCTGCGAGATTTATTACGAACTTGATTATCCGAATGATCCGGCGATCGGGCACCAAACGCACTCAACAGTGTTGGGCGAACAAGACTTCGCCAACGGGGTTGCACCGGCCCGGACTTTCATTACCCAGCAAGAAGCCGAGGCACTGCGTCAGCAGGGGTTAGGCCGCCGGGTGAGTTACAGCGATTTGCTGGTATTCGACCAGCAAGGCGCGATACAGAACAAGCTTCACTTCGAGAACGAGTGCGCTCGGCATAAGTTGCTCGATGTGATTGGCGACGTGTCGTTGGTGGGTTGTGACCTGATTGGCCGAATCGAGGCTTATCGCAGTGGTCACCGTCTGAATGCCGAACTCGTCCGCCAGTTGTTGAACTTGTATTCCCAGAGTATTCGGACTCCCAAGGCAGCTTGAGCGATAAAGGCCACCCCGTGGATATCATCCCTTTCAATCAGTCAGTATGTGATGCACAGCAACTAGACACCACCGCACCCCAAATTTCGAAGCTGGCGGATGTTGATCCCCGCGCTGAAATCGGTGGTGGAGTTGTTATCGGCCCGTTTTGCGTCGTTGGTCCGAATGTTCGGATCGGCGCTGGAACCCGCTTGATGAACAATGTCTCGGTTCTCGGTCATGTGACTATGGGCCGTGAAAACTTGATTCACCCCGGAGCCGTGGTCGGTGGCGAGCCTCAGGACATTTCCTATAAAGGCAGCCCCACGCAAGTCATTCTCGGCGACCGCAATGTGATCCGAGAAAATTGCACCATCAACCGCGGCACCGAAAAGGAAGAAGGCATCACCCGCATCGGCAGCGACTGCCTGATGATGGCTTGCTCTCACGTCGGCCACGACTGTGTGGTTGGCGACCGCGTGATTCTCGGACAAGGCTCGATGCTCGGTGGTCACACTCACGTCGACTCCTACGCCACGCTTTCAGGAGCTGTCGCGGCAACTCACTTTTCATCGATTGGCGGTTATTCGTTCATTGGCGGCGGCAGCATTGTCATGCAGGACATCCCTCCATTTATGTTGGCCGAGGGAAGTCCCGCTCGCTGCAAGTGCACCAACATCGTTGCTTTGCGAAGAAATCGCTTCTCCACCGAAGTGATTCAGGCTCTCAATGAAGCCTTCCGTTTGCTCTATCGCGGTCGCGTTGGAGTGGAAGCCGCAATGCAAGTCCTCACCGGTAAGGGACAGATGCTCCCGGAAGTCGAAAAGATGTTCGACTTTTTGAATCGGGCTCGTCAAGGTCGTCACGGTCGTGCTCGCAGTCTGGTCAAGCCAGCAGCCTAAGACTTCGCGATTTTGAATAGTGGCTTGTCTTTGCGGGGGAGCAGGAAAATGAAACGGTTTCGCGTCGCGGTCGTTGGCGGTGGTCATTTGGGCCAGATTCACGCCAAATTGCTCAAGGCAAACCCTTCAGTGGAACTGGTTGCGGTTTGCGACCCCCAGCCACTCGTTCAGCAGAAATTCATTCAACAATTTGACCTCCGCGCCGTCAGCGATGCGCGGAAAATCATCGACGAAATCGATGGAGCCGTCATCGCTACTCCGACGACGCTTCATCACGGAATCTCGCGCGACCTGCTCCAAGCGGGCAAGCATCTGCTGATCGAAAAGCCTGTGACCAATACGCTGGCCGAAGGATTGGAACTGCTGGAAGCTGCAAAGGCTCAGCAAGTCGTGGTCCAAGTCGGCCATGTCGAGCGATTCAATCCGGCGATCCAAGCCGCACTCGGCAAAATCGGAACACCTCGTTTTATTGAATCCCAGCGGATGAGCGGATTCACATTTCGCAGCACCGATATCGGTGTGATTCAGGACTTGATGATCCACGACATCGATTTGGTACAGTGGATTTTCAATGGTCTGCCGAGCGATATTCAGTCTGTCGGAATTTCGATCTTCGGGCAGAACGAAGATATTGCTCAGGCCCGTCTGCAGTTCCCCTGCGGAGCAGTTGCCAGCCTGACCGCATCGCGTTGCAGTTACCAGCCCGTTCGCCGAATGAATATTTTCGGCACTCATGGATTCGCTTCAGTCGACATGACCGCCGGCAAAGTTCAAGTGGTCGAAGTCCCCAGCTGGATCCGCGGGCGCGAACTTGATTTCTTCAGTTTGAACGCTGAGCAACAAGCTTTTGTGCGGGAGCGATTGTTCAGCGAAGTGCTCGCCAAAAGTGAAATGCCGATTGAGCCAGCTAACGCGATCGACCTTGAACAACGCGACTGGCTGCAAGCCATCGCCAGCGGCGAGTCCCCGGCCGTGCCGCTGGAAAGTGGAGTCGCCGCCGTGCGAACGGCTGAAACCATTCGCAACCAATGTGCTGCTCACGGCTGGATGAAAAACGACCAGCAGATGCGAGGCATCTTCGCGACCCCCGCAACAAGATTCGATCGCCAAAGCGACAGCCTACCTACCATGCTTCAAGCAGCCGAACGAAAAGTCGCTTAAGCTGAACAGCTTTTATTTGCTGAGGCTCTTTCCCCCACAAAAAATTTAACTAGCCGAGCGAATCCCCCGCGCTAAAACTGCAGCATAGATCGGCCCTGCATCGGCTTCTTGCAGTGTTTCGCAAACGGCTGTCATCGTCGCGCCTGAAGTCAGCACGTCATCAACGATCAATAAATTCCTGCCGGCAACTCGGTCTGGGGTGGTCACTTCAAACGCACCAGCCACATTCCGAAACCGCTCAGAATTTTCCAGCATCCCCTGCTTCGCCGTTCGGCGAGTGCTCCGTACCGCTCGGGGTAACCAGTCCAGCCTCAATTCGCGACGAATCCCCTCGCCGATCACCGCCGCTCCGTGGAACCCCTTTTGCAATTGCTTGCTCCAGTGAGCCGGCACGGGCACGATTGCTTCGAGGTTGCGACTCCAGGGCAACTCCTTCAACCGCTGTCCAAGCAACTGGCCCAATTGCAATGCGAGCGATTCGTTGCGGTGACCTTTCAGCTGAATTACAAGTCGCTGCAGCAAGTCGCCGTAATTACCCAGCGCCGAGCAGGCTTCGACCGGAAAATCTTGGCGGCGACAGAAGCGGCACTCTAATTTGGTCGACTCGCCGACGCGGCTGCCGGGATGAATCGCTCCGCAGCGACGACAAGCATCGTGCAAGGGAGCAATGACTTGGTTTTGACAGAGTTCGCAAAAATGGATGCGGCTGGAAAAATTCGGATCGTGACGAGACAGCAAGACCCCGCACACTGTGCAGTGTGGAGGAAAGACCAATGCGGAGAGCCGCTGGCGGAGTTGGGTTAAATCGGGCATCAATGCCACTCCCAGGTGCCTGCCTGTCGATGCCCGAGTTTTTAAACTACCCGCAACGGTCTGCAAAGTAGCCTTGATAGCATGAGAGCCATGGAAGTTTGGCTAATTTGGGGGCTCGATTTCCCGCGTTTGGCTCGCGAATTGACCTCGGGGAAACGGCGTGTCACTCCTATAATCCCGGCCCCGGTACGGCTCCCCGAGGCGAAAGGAATCGCCCCCGTTCCGCGATGATTCCGGTAGATATAAGACCGACATGGGCGTTGTTGACCGCTACCTGCTGACGCTTTACTTCAAGATCCTCTTGGTCTGCTTTGTCAGTCTTAGTGGGTTATTCGTCGTCGTCCACTTGTTCACAAATCTCGATGATTTTCAATCGCTCGCCGATCAAACGGGCGGAGCGTTTCGACTCGCTATCGAATTCTACGGGCCGCGGATTCTCGACCTGTTCGATCGGACCGCACCGATCCTGACTTTGCTCGCCGCCGTTTCGGCAATGGCCTGGATGCAACGCCGGCAAGAGCTTACGGCAATCGAAGCAGCCGGAGTGCCGCGAGGAAGGTTGTTCCGAACGCTCGTCCTCGCCTCGCTTTCGATTCTCGCGCTGACGATCGTCAATCGAGAATACTGGGTGCCGAGATATCGCAATGAACTGACCGGTACGTTGCAGAACTGGCGAGGTACTTCGCAGGCACTGACAAAC
>JBJTQD010000193.1:0-4533 GCA_046075445.1 Planctomycetota bacterium | reverse complement strand
AAATCGATCGCCCCGACGCCCGAACCAAAGAAGTGGTCGACGAAGCGGCGGAGCTGATCCTCGAACTCGGCGGCGAAGAATATCTCGACGAGCTGATCTGCATCTTCGCGTCAGCCAAACAGGGAATTGCCACGATGGATCCCGCTCAGCCCTCCAGTACCATTTTCCCTTTAATGGACCTGATCCTCGATCGGATTCCCGGTCCCGAAGTAGACGAAACTGCCGGACCTAGCCTGATGGTCACTTCACTCGACTGGTCCGATTACGTTGGTCGAATCGCAATCGGTCGAATTCGTTCTGGCTCTTTCCAAAAGGGCCAAACTGTGACGCTGATGCAGACAGACGACCGCGAAACGAATTCTCGCATCGTCGGGATCCACGTCTTTGATAATCTTGGCAAAAAGGAAGTCGAATCCGCCAGCGCCGGTGATGTGGTCGCGTTGACCGGTTTGGAAAAGGTTGAAATCGGCGACACGGTTTGCCTCCCAGCCAGCCCCATTCGCTTGCCGCGCATCAAAGTCGACCTCCCCACACTCGAAATGATCTTCACGATCAATTCATCTCCGATGTCGGGTCGCGAAGGCCGATTTCTTACCAGCCGGCAATTGCGAGAGCGATTGATGCGGGAACTGGAGCGAAACGTTGCTCTTCGCGTCACTACCGATGCCCAGTCCGACCTGTTCCGGGTGGCTGGACGCGGGGTTTTGCATCTCTCGATTCTGATCGAAACGATGCGTCGCGAAGGCTACGAGTTGTCCGTCGGTAAGCCTCAAGTTTTGTTCCGTGAAATCGACGGCGTCAAGTGCGAGCCATACGAATTGCTGGTCGTTGAAGTCCCCTACGATAAGTTCGGTCCGGTGATGGAAATGACTGGCCAGCGTCGCGGCGAGTTGCTCGAAATGAAGGCCCGCGGCGAATTCACACTCGCGACCTTTTCGATCCCCTCTCGGGGCTTGATCGGACTGCGGACCAAAATGCTCAACGCCACCCAAGGCACAGCGATCGTCAACCATCGATTCTCGGAATACCGACCGGTCGAAGGCGATCCGCCTCGCCGACAAAACGGGGTTTACATCAGCATCGCTCAAGGCCGAACAACGGCCTATGCACTAGACACACTTCAAGAGCGAGCCGACCTGTTCATCGCCCCCGGTGATGAAGTCTATGAAGGCATGGTCGTTGGGGAGAACAGCCGTGAAAACGACCTCCCGGTAAATCCGACGCGTGAGAAGAAGCTCACCAACATGCGAGCTTCGGGCAGCGACGATAATATCTTGTTGCGACCACCCAGAATCCTCAGCCTGGAAGCCGCGCTCGAGTACATCGAAGACGATGAACTGGTCGAAGTCACGCCTTCCAAGATCCGTTTGCGAAAATGGCTCTTGAAGGAAGCTGACCGTCGACGTTCGGCTCGCGTTGCGATCGGCAGTGTGTAATTCGACTCAGGGAATAACGGGGGGGGCAGAGTTGCAGCCAAGACTGCAACTCCTCCCGACTCAAGCCCATTGGCGAATCGGTCAAACTCAGAGGCCGGCGTCTGCGCGGAATCGCAGAATGAAAAACGTGCCGATGACGCCGAGGGCCGCAAGCAGAGCGACCGCCCACGCCGGGCTGCCGCCGTAAAACAGTGCCGTGCCACTGATGGCTATCGATGTCCACATGCCAAGAATCGCTACGATTCGAGCCTTGAGTGGCAACGCCTCGGTTCCGTCCAGATAACCGTGGAATGGGGCGAAGAATTGGTTGCGAATCAGCCGCTGTTCCAAATGCGGACAACTTTTAGAGAACAACCAGCAGGCCAGCAACAAAGGGCCGACGGTTGGAATGCCGGGCAAGAAGACGCCGATCGCGCCGATTCCGACGAAGCCTGTGCCAGCGATCACAAAGGACCAGCGAACCAAACGGTTGGCGTGCGGGCGGGCGGCGACGGCAAAGTCCCTCCCGACTCCACGAGCGATTTCCTGATTTCGCAGTTCCGGTGACACCAGCCCACTCCAAATGGCTTAGCGGCAAATGACCGTTTCGCAGCCGGTCTGCTTGCCTTCGCCCTATTCTAGTCTTGTTGTTCTCGGCATGTCGATGGTTTCGGCTGCGAGGAAATGCTGCGACAAACCATCCAAACAGCTGTCAGCACAACCTCTCAAAGCCCCTCCACCATCGTCCAATCGGACCGCAATCGGCACGCGAATTGAACTTCGTCTTTCTCCTTTTTCCGGGTTTTGTTAGAAAAACGTCCACACAAGCCGGTGGCAAGGTAGCCGCCCAAGTCGCTTCCCCTCCAGGACGGTGGTCGAGATGTTCAAGACATTGCTCGGTTCTTCGCGCAAACGAACCGCCAGACTCGACCCGTCAACCCCCTCATCTAACCCGATCGCGGACCCTCGTTCCGCACTTCAGTCACAGCTACCCGACGCGACTTCGGAGGAACTCGACCTCGTCTTGGCGGCTCGCGCCAACACGATGACTTCGCCCGAGCGAATCATCGGACTGGTGCGAGCGATTGATTACGTTGTCCGTTCCGGTATCCGCGGCGACTTTGTTGAATGCGGCGTGTGGCGAGGGGGGAGCATGTTCGTTGCGGCTCGCGCGCTCCTCGAGCGCAAAGCCGCCGACCAGCATTTCGCGGAACGCAACCTTTGGCTCTACGACACCTTCGAGGGGATGTCAGAACCGACCGCGGCGGACGTCGACTTGCAAGGACAAGCGGCCGAACACCTGCTGCGAGTTCACTCACCCGAAGATCGAAATGGAGTTTGGTGCCTGAGTCGCTTGGAAGAAGTGCAGCGCACGATGGCGATGAGCACTTTTCCCAGTGAGCGGATCCGTTTCGTTCAAGGAAAAGTAGAAGACACACTGCCGCAGACTCGTCCCGAGTCGATTGCTCTGCTGCGACTGGACACCGATTGGTACGAATCGACTCGCTGCGAACTGGAATTCCTTTTTCCACTGCTTGCTCCAGGCGGCGTGCTGATCGTCGACGATTACGGGCACTGGCAGGGTTGTCGCCAAGCGGTGGACGATTATTTTGCTGCAACCGGGCAGCTGATACATCTCGCGAGAATGGATTACACCGGAAGAATCGGCATTAAGCTCGGCTCACTCTCGAAACAGAACTGAAATACGGACCGCATCCGCCATGAGAGGCCATTATCAATTCGACACGCGGTCTTCGGCCCAGCGACTGGTCAATGTCGGCTGTGGACGGACGGTCCATCCGGAGTGGGTGAATATCGACTTAGTCCCTTCAGCGCCCGGCGTCATCAAGCACAACCTCTGCTGTGGTCTGCCTTTTGCCGATAATCAAGTCGATGCGATCTATCACTCGCACGTACTGGAGCATTTGGGGCCTGAACAAGGCGAGCGGATGCTCCGCGAATGCTACCGCGTGCTTCGGCCCGGCGGTATTCTCCGGATTGTCGTGCCTGACCTCGAGCAAATTGCAAAGCTTTACCTCGACTATCATCAGCGAGCTTGGCAGGGTGACCACGAAGCGACCCAGCGATACGAATGGATTAAGCTCGAGTTGATCGACCAGATGGTTCGCTGCAACTCGGGCGGAAAAATGGGCCCCTACCTCGTCCAGCTAAACGGCCCAGACGCCGAATTTGTTCGCTCAAGGCTGGGACAGGAAGTCTTGCAGGCCGTCGAATTTGAACGCAGCCGCAAAGGCCAAGAGGCCGCCAAGACGCCGAGTTTGAAGCAGCGTATCAAGAGCCTGCGAGAGCGATTTGCCCTTTGGAGTGTCGGCCGTATTCTCGGAAGAACCGCCGCCGCTTCCTTTGCCGAGTCACTCTTTCGCAATCGCGGTGAAATCCACCGCTGGATGTACGACCGCTATTCCCTGCAAACAGTTTGCAACAAGCTCGGCTTCACCAATTTCCAAGTCCAATCGGCTGACTCGAGCCTAATCCCGGAATTCGACCGCTACCAGCTCGATCGAGAGGGTGCAGCGGTTCGAAAGCCGGACTCTCTGTTCTGCGAATGCCGCAAACCGGGGACTGCTGCGACAGCCCACTCCCCCTCAGCCGCCGCCTGATTTAATCTTAACGCTTCGGCCGCGGCTTTTTTGTTTTGACAACTTGAGCTGCATGGCCGTCTTGATTGTCTCGCATCCGCCACTCGCACCTCCTCTGCCTTTTCCATGTCCCAGTCCGCTGCTCCTTCCGTTTCCGCAGCCTCATCCGACTGGCGTGCCCTGTTCCCCTACCAGCCGCAGGAACTTGACCTCGCTGGAACGAAACTGAGGTACATCGATACAGGTCATGGCAAACCCGTATTAATGGTGCACGGAAACCCGACTTGGTCGTTCTACTGGCACGAACTGATTCGCGAACTCCAGCCGAACTATCGCTGCGTGGCTCCCGACCACATTGGCTGCGGTTACAGCGACAAGCCAAAAGATTACCACTACACTCTCGACCAGCACATTCAAAACCTGATTCGTTTGATTGAGCAGTTAGACCTCCAGCAAATCACGCTCGTCGCTCACGACTGGGGCGGAGCGATCGGGATGGGGGCGCTGGTTCGACTTAA
>JBJTQD010000192.1:0-1429 GCA_046075445.1 Planctomycetota bacterium | reverse complement strand
ATGCAATACGGCGTTTAAATAGAAACGGTATGGGCACTTGATGTAATCCCGGAAGCGAGTGACGCTGAGTTTGGTCTGCTCGGGAATTTTCTCTGGCTTGGGCACGACTAGTGTCTGTGCGGGTGCCCAACCGTTTGCCGGTTTAAGCCATTTTCGACGGACTTGTTCGCCGGCGAAGCTGAAAAAAGTGTTCACGCGACGGACCAGCGTCTCGTCGTTCTCCGCCAAAAGCAGGCGGCTGATCAAGAGTGGATTGCCGTCCCCGTCATGCCGTCCACAAATCAGCTTGACTCGCTTCCTGCTCTGCACGGCAAGCGCGAGCGCATAATTATTTCTTGCTTGTCGATGTTGTGCGTGACCGATTCCCAGCGACTCTTGAAGTTGCGGTGGCAGCAAGGGGATGACCGGGTCTTGTGAGCTGATCGAGTCTTCATTCATCGCGGTGGCGATCAGGACTGGGGCATCATCAAGTGGCAGGTCGAGCCAACCGACTAATTCGATCGCCTGCTCATTGGGCGGATCACCGGGGCCGTTCCGCGGTGCGGCGGAAATTGCTAACGCCAAAGCCTCCGCCGGGGTGACGCTCTCGGTATCCGTGATTGCAAAGCCACTTTTGCTCGCTTGCGACTGAACAGCAAACTGCTCAATTGCCGCGAGGCACTGGTCAAGCTGCTGGGCTGTCATGATTGAGACAAGCCGGCGACTCTCTGGCGAAGCGGGCTCGTCGGATTCCATTTCTTGTCCGGAGTAAACTTGGCTGAGGACACGCCGCCATGCTCGGGATACTTCCGCTAAGGATTTGCCCTTTGATGCAATGAAAGGAGCAAGCAGTGTGCGTAGAGCCGTATGAATCTTGCTGACGGTGCGAGCGTCGTCCTCGTCGTCGGGAACAGCGATCGGCTCCAGCCAAGAGAGTTTGCTGGCAAGGTACGTTTCCTGAAACTTGTCGACAGCGGGTAGCCAGCTCGATTCGCCCAATTGGCTACTGAGCCACCGATAGAGGTCGGGATGGCGAACTAACTGGGCGAACAAACTGAAATCCGCGCGCTCGAGATATTGCGAGAGAGCTTCTGCAAAACGAATCGCGGGGCTCTCGCGAAAGCTAGAGCCTTCCAAGCGGCGGGCGACGAGCCCCTCGTTCTCAAGTGCCAATTCCAAAGCCGGCAGGATCGTGTCGTCAGGGACACCGATCGTAATTTGGTCGGCTGCGTAAGCACCCTTGAGTTCGCGAAGTGTTGCGAGAACGGCTTCCGCTTGGTCCGCAGGTCGATCGGCAAAGGTCAACCATTCGTCGGGGAGTGCAAGCCGATGATTAATCCAAGCTTCCGGCCGGAAAGCGCCGACCTCGTCAAACGATTCGGAATAAGTCGCGGGAGCAAAAATTAGCGCTGTGACTCGAGATCCGAGTTGCAACAGCATCTGGCGATTG
>JBJTQD010000191.1:0-1723 GCA_046075445.1 Planctomycetota bacterium | reverse complement strand
GTTCCAAAAACAAGACAATAACATTTGGGATTTAACTTTCTCCTTTACCAATCCAGTTGGTACCTTTGTCGACGCGACCGTCACAGGGATCGAGTTCAACGATGACGGAACGTTTTTCCGAATCAACGGCACGGGTGTTGGTGACTCAGAAATCGAAATCGACTTTGACTCGATCGCCGACAACCAAACTATCAAGCTTGACTTCGGGAGACTGGCTCACACCCCAAATAACTTCGAGACATTTTTCGAACAAGATGGCTTCAAGTCCGGTGTTTTGAAGTCGGTCAACGTTGGTGGTGACGGGTTGCTCGAAGGGTTGGCTACCAATGGTGTCCGAATTCCAATCGCACAATTAGCCATTGCCAGCTTTGTCAACGAACAAGCTTTGCTCAGCGAAGGTAACAATCTCTACTCTGAAACGCTCAATAGCGGTTCGGCAATCGTCGGAAAAGGTCTGACCGGCAGCCGCGGTCAGGTTGTGCTCGGTAACCTTGAGTTGTCCAACGTCGATATCGCTTACGAGTTTACCCAGTTGATTATCGCCCAGCGTGGTTTCTCGGCAAATGCTCGAACGGTGACCGTGACTGACCAGTTGCTCGAGGAATTGACCGGTATCGTCCGGTAATCTTCTTGATTCAGAGACTCGGCCCCTGAGTCTCCGGGTTCCTTGAACCAAATCATTCGACAAACCCACAGCCGGCTTGGCCCCTCCAAGCCGGCTTTTTCATTGGTCTACGGTTCGCCGCAGTCTCGATCACACTGCTTGCCGGTTAACGCCGCAGCGAAGCCGCGGTACATTGACCGAATCAGTCGAAACCGAACTCTCCAGCCGGCGAGCAAACCTTGAAATCATCCGTTCCATCCAGCCGCGTGCGCATCGCCAATCCCGCTGAAGCGAATAGCGAGGGGAGTTACGTTCTCTACTGGATGGTCGCCAATCGCCGAGCGAGTTGGAACTACAGTCTCGACCGAGCGATCGATTGGGCTGAAGAGCTAGGCAAGCCGCTGCTTGTCTTCGAGGCACTTCGCCCCGACTACCAATGGAACTGCGATCGCTTTCACAGTTTCATCATCGATGGAATGCGGGACAACACCGAAGCCTTTCGCGATTCTCCAATTCACTACTACGCCTATCTCCAGCCCGACGCTGCCGCTGGGAGCGGAGCGCTGCAGACGCTCGCCCGCCAAGCATGCGTCGTTGTGAGCGATGATTTTCCTTGCTTCTTTCTCCCCCGGATGTTCGCCGCTGCGCAAAAGCAAATTCCGGGACGATTCGAGCTGATTGACTCCAATGGCATCTATCCGATGCGCAACACGCAGCGAGTCTTTTCACGCGCCGTCGACTTCCGCAGGCATCTGCAAAAAACAATCCGGCCGAATCTAAGCGAAGCTCCCTCGAAAGACCCGTGGGGCAAGCGCAAGCTCCGTCCGTTTCGCCCAGCCGACCTACCCGAGGGGTTCGCCAAGCGTTGGCCCGCGGTGAAGGATTTTGCAAAGATCAATCTTGCCGACTTGCCAATTAACCATGCGGTAAAACCTGTCGATCAGTTCACCGGCGGCACAGCCGCAGCTCGGCAGCGATTAAGTAATTTCCTCAAAGCCCGACTGACAGCCTACGATGAAGCCCGCAACGAGCCGGCCGTTGCGGGAACAAGCGAACTTTCTCCCTATCTCCACTTTGGACACGTCTCTTCTCACGAGGTGTTTGCTCGTTTGATGAAAG
>JBJTQD010000190.1:0-4023 GCA_046075445.1 Planctomycetota bacterium | reverse complement strand
ACTGCGCAAGGCTTTGGTCACATCGAGGTCCAGCGTATTGGGGCGGATGTACGCTTCCTGATAAGGGCGATGGCCAACGAACTCGCCGTTTACCCAGACCCAAGCTTCCGTCTCGACCGCGAGGCCATGCAACCTGACCTTTTGCCCGGGGGCCAGTGGTGGAACATCGACCTGCAGCTGATACCACATTGCACCAAGGTATGGAAATCCTTGCTCGTCCAAATGCTTACCTGGTTCGCCTTGCGAGAAAAACGAAAGTGTTGTGCTCAGCCTCTCCGCATCGACAAAGCCACCCCAGCTTGGCTCAAACCAGCCGTCAAACCGGCCGTCGTCGCGCGCGTCGAGCAGGAACAGCGCCGTCTCAGGCAAGACCGCGACAAGTTTTCCTTTGGGGCCGTCAGTCAGCTCAGCCAATTGCTGATAAGCATCCCGCCGGTGGCCGCTGCCCCAGTAATAAAATCCGTAAGCTTGCCCCTTCCGCGGTTTGTCTTCCTCAGCGATGTCGAAGTAATGTCGGCTAAGTTGCTCGGCCGGACGGATCGCCTCGACCATCGCATCAGCCGCACGCATAGCAGCCGGCCAATCCGCCGCCGCTTCGGCCGCTTCCATTTGCTTGTAGGCAACAAGGTAGTCGTAGGTCGCTCGATCCAGTCGCACATGCTCCGCTACACGCGAATCATTCGCCGCTGCCCGCTCGGCAGCGATCAAATGCTGACCTAACTTCTGCACCAGCTCCGGCGTGTAGATAAGCGATAGCAGGTTGTCGCGATTCCCTCCGACCTTCGCCGCAGCCAGCGCTGACTCCATGGCGTCCCAATAAGCCTTCGCTGACTCGGCTGCCGGACCGTACCAAAGCCGAAAGTATTCGGCGTCGGCCGCGGCCACATCAAGGTCCGCATCCCACATCATTCGGGCCAAGAGCCAAGTCGGAAAAATCCCCGCTTCACCGCGCACCGTGCGACCTTCATTCCAGAACCCGACCACGCCCATCTGCTTCAGTAGCGGCATATTCCGGGCATGCCGACGGCTCAGCGGCACCGGGGGGGCCCCACAACCGACGAGGTTGTAGTAGAGGTAGTCATACAGATAAACGTTCTTATAGCGACTCGTCCAACTTCGCAGCATGTTTCGATGACGAGCGTTCATCCAGTTGCGTGGGTTGTCCAGCGACTGGTAAGAGTTGCTCCAAATTGCGGCGAACATGATCCAGACCGACGGGTCGGCATCGCTGAACAACGGCGGCGTGTCCCGATTGGCATAGCCATTAGTGCTGAGGAAATGATTCGGGAATTCTTTGCGGACCTCACGTGAAACGCGATGAACCCACTGCATCCATTCCTCTGTCGTGCTGTCTCCCCCCGGGTCGTTAAAGCGGCCGATCATCGAGGGGAGATTTTGATGCAGTTCAGCTGCTCCCGCGCTGAAATCGCGAGGCAAGCCATCATCGGCACCGATCCCCCAGGATGTTGCCTCCGGGTTCTTGCGAAAATGTTCCTTGATGACATTGGCGGCATAATCCACCGAACGCTGATTAGCGAGGCTCGGCATGTAAGGATAAATTCTTCCTGCTGAATCCCGAGCAAAGACTTCAGCGAACTCCGGATTGTCTTTCTCCGATTCCGGCGGAAGAACGGCCCGCACGCTACTGTCGCCCGGCACGGCGTGCATCGTATTGGGATTCATTCCATTGCGAATCTTCCAGCGTGTCTCTTCGGGCCGCAAATCATCCGCGAACCAGTGGGTCCACCAGTTTCGCATCTTAAAGTCGGGTCGCTCGATCCGTTCAAAAGGCGAGAACTGAATCGTTGCCAGCTTAGGAACGACTTCGCCAAATTCCCCCGGCAGATACCAGCGGACTCCCAGGCGATGCAAGAAAAAGCTGACGGCGTACTCCGTGCCGTGATATGCCGCTTCATCGTTGCCGGCGAGCACCAGCGTCTGGCCGTCAGCCAGCAGCAGCGCCCCTTCTTCTTCGCGCAGCGGCGTCAGCCCTTGCGGGATCTTGTTCTCGAACGGAGCCGTCAGCGCACTTCGCCCCACAAGAATCCGCACACCGCCCGGAATCGAGGCCGAGTCTGCAACGATTAAGAGTTTTGCACCCGAGATTTTCTCGAGATAGTCACGAAGATCTTTTGCCGCCCATGCCAGTTTATCGACTCGACTCTGCGGCTCGGCCTGCTGCAGTCCAATCGTCTCGACACGCTCTAAAACATCAGCGGTCACCACAATGACTGCTTTGGGCTGGCCATTTTCCACGAGCATCAAGTCTGAACTTTTCGTTCCATCAGCGCGCGTTTCCGGATGGGCTTGTAACAGAACCAAGACGAGAACTGACAAGGAAATCAGTGAACCAATTTTCCGAAACCAAGCCATCGTTGCTCCTTTGACTACTGACCTGTCGGAAAATTTTAAACTATCTGCAAAGCCAGTGGAGTCACTTCGACGGCTCGCTACAATTAACGCTACTGCCCCCTCCATTTCCCAAGCTACCCGATGAACTCACCGGTAAAGAGCAAAACTTGGCAAGCGATGTTGATCACCCAACTAATCGCCTTTTCCGGATGCGTGATAATCCCGGGATTGGTCACGCTCATTGCGCCAAGGTCTACGATTGAGTTAAAAACGATCAACAATCAACCAGCAGCGGAAATCAAGAAACACTTGTTCGTGTTCATTCCGCTGTTAAGCAAAACAATTTCGCCGCTCGAAAAGGCAGAGAGTGTCGTAACGCAAGCAGACCGGACGATTTCCAGTTAGGAACGTCGGCGCGGCCGGACCGGTGTACTCTTGGCCGACGGTTCCGTCCTGCTGTCAGGCGGCGGCGAGGTCTGCCAAGTTCAATCAACACCCTCAGCAGCAAGACTGGAAGCAAAAACAATTGCCGAATTCATCTCACAGCCGAGCAACTCCCCGCAAACCTTGACGCTTACTGCCGGCTGGCAAATGACGTATCTTCTCGGCGGTGCAATGACCGCTCTGGCTGCGTTTTATTGCTTGGGTGCGGCTGCAGCGATCACAAAATGGTTCGCCACATTAATTCTGCCCGGGAAGTAGTCTTCGCGGTCGCCAGAGGCGATACCAGCGGGCAATAAAAATTGAGAACCACCCCACCGGCGTCAAGGAAAGAACGCAACACGGAACCCCCAAGCGCGGGACAGTTTGCGAGTCCTTTTTTAGGCCCTCGCCCACAGCGATGACTCAACTTGAAACGGAACTGGCCCCAGACATCTTCTGAGTTAGGATGCGCCAAAGATTTGCTTGATCTTGTGCACCGTGACTGCACGACTGGCTCGGCCGATCGAGGTAGTTAGCGGAATGTGCTTGGGGCAGACCGCTACGCAGTTTTGGGCGTTGCCGCAAACTTGGATTCCGCCGGGGCCGCTGAGTGCATCCAGCCGTTCGCTGGCCATCATCTTGCCGGTCGGGTGTGCGTTGAACAGCACCGCTTGGCTGATCGCCTGCGGGCCTAAAAATTCGGTATCGAACGCTTCGTTGCAGCGTTGCTTGTACTCAGCGTCCGATTCGTTCGGCTTCCGCTCGACTTCGACCTTCAAAAATTGCGGGCAGGCCTCCAAGCAGCAGCCGCAGGTCATGCATTCGCTGAGTGGATAAGCCGTTTCCTGCTGCTCACGCGATTGGCGGGGGCCGGCACCCATATCTGCATAGCCGTCGACCGGAACCCAAGCCTTGACTCGCTGCAAGTTGCGGAACATCCGCGAGCGGTCGACAACCAAGTCGCGCAAGACCGGGAACTTGGTCATCGGCTCAAGCGTGATCTCGCGAGGATTGTCGTCCAGCAACCGGTCCACCAATGCCGAGCAGCTTTGCCGCACGCGACCGTTGATGACCATCGTGCAGGAGCCGCAGACTTCTTCCAAGCAGCCACAATCCCACGCGACCGGCGTTGTTTCCTTCCCTGTCGACGTCCGTGACATCGCCGCAATCTTTTGCAGCACGCTGATCACGTTCATGTCCGGTTCGTACTCGACGTTGAACGTCTGCCAGTAGGGAGCAGCACCCGGG
>JBJTQD010000189.1:0-5741 GCA_046075445.1 Planctomycetota bacterium | reverse complement strand
TTTGAAGGCGGATACACGATCGACTTTGTCAGGGTCGCGGGCCAAGACCTGCAACTCGAAGTCTTCGACACGCTCGGCCGTTTGACCCTGCCGAGCGCCGTCCAGCCCAAGGGAGGCATGGTCCAAATCGAGATCGGCTGGAGTTTCAACATTCCAGCCTACGGCGCTGACCGAATGGGTATCCAGTTCGTCGAGCAAGGCAAGATTTACGAGATGGCTCAGTGGTTCCCGTCGATTTGCAAATTCGACGACGTCAACGGCTGGAACGTACTCCCTTACCTCGGCCAAGGCGAGTTCTATACCGATTTTGGATCGTACGATGTCAAAATTTCAGCGCCTCGCGGTCATGTGGTCTGCGCCTCCGGTGTTCTCCAAAATCCCAACGAGGTTCTGACGACTCAGCAAGTCGAACGCCTGGAACAGGCAAAGAAGAGCGAGAAGACGGTCATCGTTCGAACTCAAGAGGAAGTCGGGACTCCGGCCGCCACTCTCGAAGGCGAAGGACCGCTGACTTGGCACTTCAAAGCCGACAAGGTGCGGACGTTTGCTTGGACTTCCTCGAAAGCCACCATCTGGGATGCAGCCGGTATTACATGGGAAGACGGCTCAACCGTCCTTTGCCAATCGGTCTATCCGAAGGAATCGCTGCAGACTTGGCCGGAAAGCACCCAGATGCTGCGGCATTCAGTGCTGAAATACAGCGGACAGTGGTTTCGCTATCCCTATCCGACGATCACCAACGTCAGCGGTGTCTGCGCGGGGATGGAATATCCGATGGTCCTGTTCTGCAACGACGACTTCTCCAAAGCCGGTCTCTTTTCCGTCACATCGCATGAATTGGGTCACACTTGGTTCCCAATGGTCGTGAACACTGACGAACGCCGCTTCCCGTGGATGGACGAGGGCTTCAATACGTTCATCAACTTTTACGACCGCTTTGACGTCTACAACGCTGAAGTCAACGGCGGACCGATGCCTCGCGAAGAGGGCGCGCCTAGCGGACGTGGTCGCGGCAACAGCACGCTGGCCAACCAGCCGATTGCCGTGCCCGCCGACCAGATCCGTCCAGATCGCCTCGGACGACTTGCTTACTTCAAGCCGGGCAACGGGCTGCGACTGCTGCGTGAAGTGATCCTCGGACCGGAGCGGTTCGACCCGGCTTTCAAAATGTACATCCGCGAATGGTCGTTCAAGTCGCCCCAGCCAGCCGACTTTTTCCGCTGCATGGAAAATGCGGCCGGCATGAACCTCGCTTGGTTCTGGCGCGGTTGGTATCTGGAGGACTTGCTCTGCGACCAAGCCATCACCAGCGTTATCTCGGATCCAGACAGCGACAACGTGCGGATTCAGATTGCCAACAAGCAAGAAATGGTCATGCCGGTCTTCGTCAAGGTTGAATTTGAGGACAAGACTTCAAAGGAAGTCGAATTGCCCGTTTACGTTTGGTATTACACCAACCTTTGGACTGCGGATGTGCCGACTGAAGGAAAGTCAGTTGCCAAGGTGACGCTCGACCCGCGTCGTAATGTCCCCGATTCCGACCGCTCCAATAACACTTGGACCGCCCCGAAGAGCGAGGAAGCGGAACCGAAGTCAGAAGACAAATCTTCGGATGGCGAGAAATCTGAAGAAGCCAAGGGTGACGGCGACGGCGATGGCCAATAAACCTAGTCGCCGTTTTTTCTTCACCGTCCGTCTCTTTCTGGAGTCGATTCGTTGACTCCGATCGAGACGCGAAATTCCACTCGATTTTCTGCCAGAGATAACAGTAGTTTGTTTATGCCCCGACGCTTTTTGTTCTTGATCCTTTTGGCTGGATTCTTTTTTGAGGGACCAGAGGCTTTTTCCCAATCCTTGCAAACTGGCGACTCACCGATTTGGGGAGGCACGCCAAGCCGCAATATGGTCAGTCCTTTGACCGGGGCTGATTGGGACTTCAATCTGACCGAAGGCAAGAACGTTGTCTGGACCTCGCCGCTGGGCAGCCAAACTTATGGTGGCCCCACGGTGATCAAGGGAAAGATCCTGGTCGGCACGAACAATGGCGGTAACTACGTCAAGAAACACGAAGGCGATCGGGGAGTTGTCCTTTGCTTCAACGAAGCCGACGGTAAATTCCTCTGGCAGCTGACGCGGCCAAAAATCGAGGACTCCAGCAACCTTGACTTTCCAGAAGTCGGGATTTCGTCGATCGCTGCGGCCGAAGGTGATCGTGCTTGGCTGGTGACCAACCGCTGCGAACTCGTTTGCGTCGACCTCGAGGGCTTTCTCGATAAGGAAAACGACGGACCGGTCACCGACGAGCCTGACCGCGATGACCAAGACGCCGACATTGTCTGGAATCTCGACATGCTCAAGGAACTCGGTGTCCAGCCGCATTTCCTCGCAACCAGCTCGCCGCTGATTTACGGTGACCTCTTGTTGCTCTGTACCAGCCAAGGCATCACCTCGGGCGAAGAGGGGCACTCCGACCCTGAAGCGCCTTCCTTCATTGCGGTTAACAAGACCACGGGCAAGGTCGCTTGGAAGTCGAATCTCCCGGGCAAAGGAATTCTCGACGGGCAATGGTCTAGCCCCGCACTCGGCGTCGTCAACGGGGTGGCTCAAGCGATTTTCCCGGCCAGCGATGGTTGGGTCTATTCGCTCAAAGCGGAAACTGGCGAGCTGCTATGGAAGTGCGACCTCAATCCGAAGGAAACCGTATGGGAAGAGGGCGGCACCGGAAATCGCAATGCGATTGTCGCGACGCCGGTCTTCCACGAAAACTCAGTCATCATTGGGGTCGGCCAAAACCCAGATCACGGCGATGGCCAAGGTCATCTCTGGCGAATTGACGCCACGAAAACTGGCGATGTCAGCGCGGAAACTGGAGAAATCGGATCGGCTGGCACGCCGAACCCGAACTCGGGCGTCCTCTGGCATTACGGCGGTGAAGATAAAGACGGCAGCGTCACCGGCGAGGCTGGAGAATCGATTTTTTTCCGCACCATCTCGACCGTGGCCATCGGCGATGGACTTGTCTTCGCCGCTGACCATCGAGGAACGATGCACTGTATCGACCTCGCAACCGGCAAGCGACAATGGATTCATGACATGATGTGCATGATTTGGGGCTCGCCGTTACTTGTCGATGGACACGTACTGATCGGAACCGAAGACGGAAAACTGCTGCTGTTTAAGGCCAGCCGCACCGAAAGCAAACCGGTCCGCGAGTACGACGTCAAAGATTACGCGGCAGTCTACGCAACTCCAGTCATCGCCAACGACCATCTGATCCTGGTCGACCGGACAAACCTGACGAAGGTCAAACTGAAACTGGAATCGAAGTAACTGCAACCAGAGAAGTTAGTCAGGCATCAGCTAATTTTGCTTGGCACCATTGGCATTCCAAATTTCAAAGGAGACCGAAACGATGGACCCGTTTCTCCGCGCTGCGATCGAAGAAGCTCGCAAGGGCTTGGCTGAAGGAGGCATCCCGATCGGCTCAGTTCTCGTGATCGATGGCAAAATCGTTGGACGCGGTCATAATCAGCGGATCCAACAAGGAAGTGCCACGCTTCACGCGGAGATGGATTGCCTGGAGAAAGCGGGGCGCCTCTCTGCCGCTGATTACAGCCGCGCGACGCTTTATTCGACTCTCTCACCCTGCGACATGGGCAGCGGCGCGTCGCTGCTAGACAAGATCCCGCGGATCGTCGTCGGGGAGAACGTCAACTTCCAAGGCCCTGAAGCCTACGTGCGCTCACGGGGTGTGGAATTGATGATTCTCAATGATCCGGAATGCATCCAGTTGATGCAGGACTTCATTCGCGACCGTCCGCAACTCTGGAATGAAGACATTGGGGTATAGACAGCAAGCTGTGGAAACTGGTGTTTCTGCTCTAGCTCATTCACGCCGAATCTAATCGAAGGGCAATTAATTGATTCTCGCCCTGAGTTGTTTGATTTATACTGGCTCTGGTAGAAACTGTTCACCAATTACCGTTGGTCAGCCAACGCCCCCAGAGTACTCATGAACCGAACACTCGATAAGAGCCGCCTTCCCGATGTCGATGTCGTTATCGACTTTATCCAACGAATCAAAGAGCGCGTCGGGACGGTCATCGTCGGACAGGATGTCGTCGTTGAGCGGCTACTGATTGCCCTGTTCACCGGCGGACACCTGCTGCTTCAGGGCGTTCCTGGGCTGGCGAAAACGCTGCTCGTCTCGGTGATCGGCAAGACGGTCGACTTAGACTATTCCCGCGTGCAGTTCACGATCGACCTGCTCCCCTCGGACATCCTTGGCTCGGAGATTCTCGACCAGCGAACCAATGAGTTTCGGGTTCACAAAGGCCCAATTTTCACGAACCTGCTGCTGGCTGATGAAATCAACCGAGCCGCTCCCAAGGTGCAAGGGGCTTTGCTCGAGGCGATGCAGGAGCGAAAAGTCACGATTGGAAAGGAGACATTTAAGCTCCCCGCTCCTTTCCTCGTCATCGCCACGCAGAACCCGATTGAGCAAGCCGGCACGTTTGAACTCCCCGAAGCCCAACTTGACCGGTTCATGCTTCTGCACCGGCTTGAGTATCCAACTCCCGCTGAGGAAAAGGAAATCCTCCGGCGCAATCTCGCTCTCGGTGTTCGGGTCGAAGACCGCGGAGCCGTGGCTCGTACCGAATTCGATGTGCTTGAGAAAAACCCGGTAGGCTCATCCAAGGAATTGGTTCAAGCCATGCAGACCGTTCACGGCGTCCATGTCAGCGACGTCTTCATCGATCACGTGGTTGAGATTGTCGACCGGACCCGCAAACACCCACTCTTGGAAATGGGCTGCAGTCCACGAGCTGGGATCTCATTGATCAAAGCTAGCCGCGCTCGAGCCCTCATTCACGGCCGGCACTACGTCGTCCCGGAAGACCTTTTCGCACTCGCCGAAGACGTTTTGCTGCACCGGATCCGGCTCAGCTACGAAGCACTAGCCGATGGACACAGCGGCAAGACGATTCTCGCTTCGATTCTCAACGATTACAGCTAACATGCTGCAAGCCGGTTGCTGCCGGTGTCTCATGTGGAACGCTCGCTCGCCTGGCGAAATAGACCCACTCGCAAGAATCTGCCCTAACCTTCCCCATCCCGCTAGCTCATACAAACCTCGATGCAATTGGAACTGGAACAGATCGACCCACTCGACTGGAGGCAATTTCTGATTGCCGTGCGGCGACTGGCGGACAGTTTCAATTACGGCACAGACCGCTCTCCGTTTCTCGGTTCGGGCGTCGAGTACGTCCAATCCCGGCGTTACGAGTTCGGCGATCCTGTCCGGTCCATCGACTGGCGAGTAACGGCTCGTACCGGGCGTTTTTTCGTCAAGCAATTCGAGACACCGAAGCAACTGCCGGTTTATCTCCTGCTCGACACCAGCGCTTCGATGCTGGTCAGTTCTCAAGCTCGCAGCAAACTGGCGACGGCTTTGCAAATTGCCGGAGGATTGGCTTTTGCCTGTCTCGACCGGGTCAGCCCCGTAGGACTCCTCACCACCGGAGAACAGTTTCGCCAGTACCAAACGAGCCTTGCAAAGAGCCAAGTCCTGCAGTGGCTGCACGAACTTCGCAAGCACCGTGTTGACCAAGGCGGAGAGTTAGGCAAGCGTCTCAACGACCTCGTAACCCGTTTGACAAATCGTGCACTGTTGATTGTGCTGAGCGACCTGCATGAACCGCCCGGTCTCGATGCACTGAAACTCGCCGCCCAGCGGCACG
>JBJTQD010000188.1:0-2829 GCA_046075445.1 Planctomycetota bacterium | reverse complement strand
CACAGCTTGAATCGCCGCTGCGCGAATCCCCTCGCCGGCTGATTCATCCTTGATCATCTTAAGAAGTTCTGGCTTGGCGGTCGCGTCACCCCGATCGCCAAGGGCGGCGACGAGGCTGGCTTGAGCACCAGCGTTGAGCTTGGGAAGCAGAGCCAACAGTTGCTTCGTAGCCGCTTCGCCTTTCAGCTCCGTGCGAACCTGCTCCAAACCAACCGCTCGCATGTCCTTGTCGGAGTCATTGAGCAGTTCGACGACCAGTTTCAGCAAGTCGGCGTTCGGGTCAGTCGCTTCCTGCGCGGCTGCGTTTGCAGAAAAACACGTCGCAACCAGAAACAAACCAAGCGAGAACAGGCGCAGCAAAGGACGGGCATTCACGAGAACGGATCTCCGGTGCGAACTTTCTGAGGAATCTGTTGACTGACGAGCTGGCGTCAGACATGCGTCAGTCACTACTTCTTGCCGGCACAAGCCAACACGCCGCGAGTCGCGCCAAGCTTGACATGCTTCGGCTGGTCATCGCCGGTCAGCGATTTGTAGATCACCAAGGCCTCGGCTGACTTGCCCGCAGCCAACATCCCCTCAGCGCAGGACATCCGCGCATCGGTGATCGCCGCGCGAACCGCATCGCTGGTCGGCTTAACGCCACCCAGTGCCTTGGCGGCTTCGGGGCTGCGAATATCACCCAGGGCACTTGCCGCAGCGACAGCGACTTTCTCATTGGCATCACTGAGCAAACGGGTCAGAGCTGGAATCGATTCAGCCTCGAAGCGGGCACCGAGCGAGCTGATCACGCCGAGCAGTTGGTCGCCGGTGACGCTGGAGAGAGCGTCGATCAAGACTTGCCGGACTTCGCTTCCGGGGATTCGCTCGAGCGCAAACCGAGCCAACTGCGCGTCTTCGGCCGAACCGAGCCACTTACTGAGCACGGCGGCGGAGGCTCCGGATCCGACGAGAATCAGCTGGCGGCAGATGAAATCCTTGCCAGCCCGGTTCAGGTTACCGCCCAGCGCGGCCAGGAGTTTTTGCTCCAGGTCCTTCCGCGCCGCAGCGTCTTTCGCGGAAGAGACGACGGCTTGTTCAATTGGAGCGAGCAAGTTGCGATCGCCACCCCAATCAAAGGTTTTCAAGGCTTCAAAAGCTTGTTCGAGTTCTTGTGTTTTCATGATTGAATTCATCGCTATGTGAGTTGTCTGTGGATTTGTTTTGAGAACAGCCGAGCGGGCTCGGGTTACAGCGTCCAAGGCTCGCGGCGGGCGCGATCGCGCAGCCGGTTTGCCTCTTCGTCACCGGGGAATTCCTGTTTGACAGGGTCCCACTTCAGCGAGCGTTGCAGTTGATAAGCGATGATCCCGAGATGGCTAAGGACGATCGTGTTGACCGCGTACTCGATGTCGCGGAACGGCTTTTCGCGAGTCTTGACGCAGTGAATAAAGTCGCCGTAGATACCGCCCTCGCCCTTGTAGCTTGGAACGGGTTTTGGCTCTCGGGTTTGGCCTTCGGTCCCCTCGACCTTGAGGTTCTCGGTCTTGGGCTTGTTGTGATAGATCGTCATGCCGCTGGCGTATTTGTAGGTCAGGTAGTTGCCTTCCGGGTCCTGATTGAAAATGACTTCGGTTGGCTGTTGGTCGCGAACATCGACGGCGAAGGTCGCTCCGCCAAAGTGGTGAGCTCCCCAGTCGGTCATCCCGCCGCCCGAGTAGTCGATGTAAGACCGCCAACTGCCGCCACCGGTCGAGAAGTTGCCATCGCAGCGGGCTTTGTTGTACGGAGCCCAAAGTGCCGGGCCGAGCCAGAGTTCCCAATCGATGTCGGCCGGAACCGGCTCAGCGGGGAGATAGCAGGGCTGGGAGAGCGGTCCGACGTTGACGTTGATTGACTTGACCGTGCCGAGCGAGCCGCCCCAGCAGGCATCGACAATTCCGCGATAGTCTTCGAGCACGCGTTGGCTGCCGCCGGAGACGACGCGAGCGTAACGCCGAGCCGCATCGACCATCAGTGGGCCTTCGTGGAGCGTGCGGGTTTCGGGCTTTTGGCAATAGACGTCTTTGCCGTGCCGGCAGGCTTCGATCACGTTGATGGCGTGCCAGTGGTCAGGCGTGGCAACGTGGACTGCATCGATATCGGTCCGAGCAAGCAGTTCGCGGAAATCGTTGTAAGCCTTGCAATCTTGGTTCTGATAATGTTCGTTGGCTCGATTTTTGGCTCCATCGCGAACGCCGGTGCGGACATCGCAAACCGCGACGTACTGGACATCGCCCCGGCCGAGGAAAGCTCCCATGTCGCCCGAGCCCATATTTCCGATCCCGATGCCGCCCATCACGATCCGGTCACTGGCGGGTGGGCGGACGGAATTGCCGAGGGCTGAAGAGGTGAGCACATAAGGAGCGGCCAGTGCGGCTCCGGTTGCTTTGATAAAACCGCGCCGCGAGGGCTTTGTAGGTTGAGTCATCGTCTGTTTCCTTGGATGGAGACCAATTGAGCGAGCTTTGAGAAAAAGCTTGCTCGACTTTCGCGTTGGCCACGAAGTGATTCGCGGCTTAGCAACTGGTTAAGATTGTAAACGGTCCTGAGGCGCAATGTTGCACGCAAGGAGAATTAAGAGTGTCCCTCCCCAGTGGGGACTTGCGCGGCTGATTGTCGGCTGAGCCGCGAGGGTGGGTGCGCACCGCGGTCGCGCGTGATTCGAAAATGAGTTTTCTCGGATGCGACCCACCCTACGTCTTGAGGCGTCTAACTAGTTTCCGGGAGACCGGAGGTCGTTGAGGCGGCGGGGTCGGGAGACCCGCGCCGAGCGCATTGAAGCAGCGGGGTCGGGAGACCCGCGTTGAG
>JBJTQD010000187.1:0-5299 GCA_046075445.1 Planctomycetota bacterium | reverse complement strand
CCAGTCCGAACAGGAGCGGGCCCGGAGTATCGAGGAAAGGCTAGTTGAAAAAAGAAATCAATTGGCAGAGTTGCGGGTGTTCGCTCCATTTGAAGGTGTTGTCCTTCAAAGAAACCTTGAATTCATGAGCGGCTGTTTCCTAAAGCAAGGGGAACCGCTGCTGACGATGGCCGAGTCGGCGTCGCTGGAAATTGTCTTATCGGTTGAGCAGGATGACTTTTCGGGAATGCAGGAGGGGCGTCGAGCTTGTTACAAAGCGGTTTTTCCCGGCGCGGCCGTAACGTCTTGTCAAATTAAACTCGCGAACCCGAGCGCGTCTACCGTTCCGGTGCATGAAGCCTTGTGTGCCAACTACGGTGGGCCTTTAGCGGTCAAGCCTGCGCCCAAGCATCGCGGGCAAGATTCAAACGCCAACCAGTTGGAACTGCTGACTCCGCGTTTCAATGTGGAGTTGTTAGCGGCGGCTGAACTGCAAGAAAGGCTGAAAGCGGGGCAGCGTGGCTTGGTGATTTTTCCGGTCGAACAGCGTTCGCTCGGCATGCACTGGTACTTGAGTGCATGTCGCTGGATTGAAAAAAAGATCGAGACCGCGATTCAAAGCAGCTCAAATTGACGCGAGCTTGGGATGTCATTCTTCGAGCAGTTTGCGAAACGCGGCTTCATCGAGGACCGGGATTTTGAGCTCTTCGGCTTTTTGTAATTTGCTGCCGGCTGCCTCTCCCGCCAGAAGCAGGCTCGTCTTGCGGCTGACACTCGATCCCGGCTTTCCCCCGTGCTGCTCAATCAAAGCGTGCGCCTCCTCGCGCGAGAGTGTCGGTAAGGTCCCGGTTACGACGACGGTTTTACCGGCGAGCTTCTGGCTAAGTTGAGGGGCGGCTTGGCTAGTGGCAGAAAAGTCGAGCCCCAGTTCGCGAAAATCAGCGACTATATTTCTGCCTACAGAACTACGAAAGAACTCGGCGACACTTTTTGCGATGACTTCGCCAATTTCATCAACGGTAGCGAGTTCTTCTTCCGTTGCCTCGGCGAGCCGATCGAGGTTGCGGAATTTCTTGGCGAGAATTTTAGCAACCGTAGTTCCAACATGGCGAATCGAGAGGGCTGTCAGAAGTCGCTCCAGCCCTCGTTGTTTGCTTTCCTCGATGGCCGCGAGGAGTTTATCGGCAGACTTCTCTCCCATTCGTTCGAGTGAGAGTAGATTCTCGCGTGTCAATCGATAGAGATCGCCGTAATCAGTGACCAATTCAGCGGATACGAGTTGGTCAACCAGCTTATCGCCTAGTCCTTCGATATCCATTGCGGGACGCGAGGCATAAAAACGGATTCGCTCTTTGACTTGAGCCGAGCAACTCCAATTCGTGCAACGGATGTAGACGCCGCCCTCATCCTGCGAGAGCCGGGATTCGCAAACCGGGCAGACATTCGGAAAATGAAAGGGCTTCTCATTTCCAGTTCGTAGGTGTTTTTCCACTCGCACGATGTGCGGGATGATTTTCCCAGCTTTTTCGACAATCACCGTATCGCCAACGCGAATGTCTTTGCGAGTGATTTCCTCGGCGTTGTGCAGACTTGCTCGGCTGACCGTTGTCCCTGCAAGTTCGACTGGTTTTAGGTTGGCGACGGGGGTGATCGCACCGGTTTTTCCAACTTGCAGTTCGATCGATTCGAGTTGAGTCGGTGCTTCGTATTTTTCCCACTTGTAAGCAGCAACCCAGCGAGGGCTCTTGGAGCGGGCACCGAGTTGGTCGCGTTGGTCAAAGCGATTCAGTTTGACGACCAGTCCATCGACTTCGAAGTCGAGTTCGTGCAACTCCTCGACAATTGATTTGCAATGGTCGGCAGCAGCCTTAATTGAGGAAAAGCATTTGACGTTGGGGGTTGGTGGAAGTCCGAGTGCAGCGACAAGTTGCAGGAACTGCATGTGGGTTTGGGCCGACAAGCCTTCGCAGTAGCCGGTGCCATGACAAAACACGTGGAGGCTTCGCTCGGCGCAGAGGCGAGGGTCGAGCAAGCGGATACTGCCCGCGGTTACATTTCGCGTGTTGGCGTAAGGGTCGAGTCCACTTGCAGTCTGGCGCTCGTTGAGGATAACGAGGTCCTCGTTTCGCATGTAGACTTCGCCGCGGATTTCCAAGAGGGGTGGAATTTCCTCGCCGGTAAGTTTGAGAGGGACATCGGCGATCGTGCGAATGTTGTGCGTAATGTCGTCGCCTGTCGTTCCATTGCCTCGAGTGAGGGCTCGGGCAAGGACTCCATCTTCATAGATAATAGAGACTGCGACCCCATCGACTTTCAGCTCGACAACCCATTCGGCTTCACCTCCGAGAGCATTTTCTGTCTTGGTCCCGAAGTCGAGCAGTTCCTCAAGACTGTAGGTGTTCTCGATCGAGAGCATTGGAACACGATGGGCCACCTGATTTAGGTAAGGGACAGGTGCGTCTCCGACGCGTTGAGTTGGGCTGTCGGATGTGACGAGGTCTGGGTGCTCTTGTTCCAGCTTGACCAGCTTTTGCATCAGCCGGTCGTATTCCAAGTCAGAGATTTCTGGTTGGGCTTCTACGTAGTACTTGCGGTCGTGATAACGAATTTTCTCTCGCAGCTGCTCGATTTCCTTTTGAAGCTTGGTCGTCATCTTTCGGCTTGCTGCTGCTGAGGATGTTTATGGGGTGCTCGGAGCTAAAGAGCGAGCGCTCTTCGAAAAGGAGAGCTCCGGGGCGAATCATTGTTTTTTTCGGAAGCCCGCGGTTGCTGGATTGGCGGGGCTAGTTCTGCGGTTCGATGCCGCACTCGGGAGCTTGCGTCACCGGTTTGTTGATGTAGTCATTGGGTACCAGGCAGAGGAATTTCAGGGGAGCTTCGCTGGCGTTGCGGAACTGGTGAATTTCATCCGGAGCGACGTAGATGATGTCGCCGGCGCGAATCGGATGGACTGTATCGCCCTCGAGAATCGTGCCTTCACCTTCGAGGACAAAAACTTCGTGCTCGAAAGGGTGGCTGTGTTTGGGAGTGAAGCCGCCGGCGGCGACTTCAAACTGCCGCATCGCGAAATTTGGGGCTCCGTCTCGAGCTCCGATCAGCCAGCGGACTTGGCAGTCTTTTGAGCCGGGCATTTCGATTTTCTGCAGTTCTACTTGCTCGTAGGGCATGACCTTCATGGGTCTGAATCTCCAAATTCGAGAGGCTTTATTTGCTCAGCGGGAATTATAACACTTCCCGCGCCGCGCAACGCAGGGTATCGAATAGCGAGGGAAAATCTTGAACGGTCAGTTCTTTGACTGTGGCTGGGCAGGCGACATTTTGGTGGCAACGCGGCGAGAGGGAGTACAGCTCGAAAGGTGGTAATTTGGTTTGCTCGCCGGAGGAGACGGTTCCGCGGAACTCGTTTGCAACTCTTTCTGCTTTGTAAAGACTAGAATGCAGTTTTGGGAATTTAGCGGGAAGTGATGATGTTGCTGGTGGTGGTCGCGACTTACAACGAACGAGAGAACTTGCCGGGTTTGCTGGAGCGAATTTGGGCAGGGCTTCCGCAGGCCAGGGTTTTGGTCATCGATGACGATTCGCCAGATGGCACGGGACGCTGGTGCGAACAAAGAACGAGCGAAGAGTCTCGCTTGTCAGTTCGGATTCGTCGTGGCGAGCGGGGGTTGGGGTCCGCAACGTTACTTGGTTTGAAAGAGGCGATTGCCACGGGCTTCGAGTTTGTTGCGACCTTGGATGCGGATGGGAGTCATGACCCGAGCGTGCTGCCTCTGATGCTTCAGCGGCTTGCAGCTGGAAGGCCAGAGTTAGGCGTGGTGATCGGTTCGCGATACGTGGCTGGCGGTGCGATCGAAGGTTGGCCTTGGTATCGGCTGTGGATTAGCCGAATGCTGAATCTTTGGGTGCGGATGGTCCTGGACCTTAAGACGCGGGACAACAGTGGGGCTTTTCGAATCTACCGATCTGCCGCGCTGGAGCGAGTGCAGCTTGAGCGGGTGCGGAGCAGTGGCTATGCCTATCTCGAGGAGTTGCTTTACCGTTTGCGACAGGCAGGGTTCAGCGCGGAAGAGGTTCCAATTACGTTTCGAGATCGGATTGAGGGAGTATCGAAAGCGAATTGGCGTGAGGCTGCGGGCGTTTTTCTGCGAGTCTTGAAATTGAGGTTTGAACGGTAAGTAGCAGGCGTTCGGGGTGGCCGGCTTTTTAGCAAAGTGCCGTACGGTAGGAGCTTGAACGAGTGGAAAATCCGGCAGTTTGCGTTTGGGATCGGAAAAGAAGCCTGTTTGCTTGAGTTTTGACCTTGTTCACTGAAGTCAGCCGTGCACTAGAATGGAGGTCTTCGCGGCCGGGAGATGGTGGGCTTTGGGCGAACCTTTCTGGCTGCGGCATGAGTTTGACTCCGTGCGAGGGCGAGTCGTCGAGACACGATGTTTCGAGGTTGGCCTGCGAGCGCGTGCCTGCTGAGCAAAGCGGACGCGACTGAGGGAACACTTGGAGTTGTTGGCTCGAGACTTTATTCTGAATCCATGGCCAAAATAACTGGCGCTCTTTCCAATTATCCCGCTCGCATTTCTTTCGTGGCGGTCTTGCTGCTGATCCTCGCTGGGACGTTGCTGCTCTGCTCGCCCGTGTCGAGCGGGAATCCGGAAAAGCCTATTTCGTGGATCGACGGGCTGTTCACTTGTGTCAGCTCCGTTTGCGTTACCGGCCTGACTGTTCGCTCTACCGGGAATGATTTCTCACTGTTTGGGCAGATGGTGATCTGTTTGCTTTGCCAAATCGGTGGGCTCGGCATCCTCACAATCACCAACTTCGTAATGCTCCAATTTGGCGGGGCTTTGGAATTGCGGGAGAAGCGGTTACTGAGCGAGACGCTTGGTGCGGAGGGTAACGTAAATTTCTCTTGGGTTCTGCGCAATGTGCTCCGTTACACCCTATTCATGGAGTTGGGAGGCGCGCTAGTTCTCTTTGTTCGGTTCCTTTGGGACATGCCTTGGCAGTCGGCTGCTTGGCATGCGGTGTTCCACAGCGTCACCGCTTTTTGCAATGCGGGCTTCTCGCTCAACGACAGCAGTCTGATTACCTATCAGCGGGATTGGTGCGTGATCCTGACGATCTCTTTTCTGGTCATCGCAGGTGGGATCGGCTTTCCTGTGGTGCTGGATTTGGTGCGGCAGCGGGGACGTTCCATCTCGCAGCGGTTAGATGGTTTGCATTTGCACAGCAAACTGATGCTGATCGGGACGGTCTTGCTGATTGTCGTCGGCGCGGGTTCGTTCCTATTGTTTGAGTGGAACGACTCGCTGAAAGACAAAGATTG
>JBJTQD010000186.1:0-2682 GCA_046075445.1 Planctomycetota bacterium | reverse complement strand
GGCTCTCTTCCTGCCTTTACTCCCCCTAGCTCCCTCACCAACGCTGCCGAAATCGTTCAGCAATCGATACAATCGGAATCTGTAAATTCTCCCCTAACTCGGATCGCTCCCATGCATGAGCCATCGGGCACGCCAAACCATCCCGCTCTCGAGTTGGCTATCACTGCCGCCGAACTCGCCGGGAAGCGGATCGCCAGCCTGTTTGGTCAAGCTTTTTCGGTCGAGCGCAAACAGGTTAACGGGCAATCACAAGGCTTGGTGACTCAAGCTGACCTCGAAGCCGAACAGCTAATCATCCAAACCATTCGCAGCCAGTTCCCCGACCACCAGTTTCTCTCTGAAGAGTCTCACCCCGAACTGTTCAATACCGCCGAACACCTCTTGGTGCTCGACCCTTTGGATGGGACGAATAATTTCGCCTTCGGGATTCCCCACTTTTCCGTTTCCTTGGCTTACTACTCTTCAGGCCAACCAGTCTGCGGAGTAATCCATCAACCGCTGACTGGCGAGAACTTTGTCGCCCTCAAGTCGGGAGGAGCTTGGCTCAACGGACAACGCGTGAGCGTCAACAACCAAGCCGCCCTCAACGAAACGATCGCGGCCTTCGGATTTCATTACGACCGCGGCGAGATGATGTCGAGGACGCTGGACTCGCTGCATGAACTGTTCACCAATCAAATCATCGGCGTCCGTCGCTTTGGCTCGGCTGCACTCGATCTCGCTTGGGTTGGCTGCGGACGCTTCGGCTGCTTTTTCGAGTTCAAACTTTCGCCCTGGGATTTCGCTGCTGGGCGCCTGTTCGTCGAAGAAGCAGGCGGTCGGGTGACCACCAGCTCGGGAGCGCCGCTGCCGCTGACTTCCTCCAGCCTGCTCGCCTCCAACGGCCACCTTCACCAAACACTCATCGATCTGCTCTCGCGACACTGGCCACCGCCGGGGTAATCTGAGCAAACCAGTTGTCCGGATTTTCTCTTTTAGCCAACCGAACTCCGACTCTCCCTCCCAAAACCGCCATGAAGTTATCGAGATACTTTTCGTTCATCGTACTGGTCGCCGTGATTGCGCTGCTCGCAGTGCTGTTCTACAAGGTGATGGTGAACTTTTTTGTTCCTCTGTTTTTGGCGGTGCTGGTCGTCGTCATCTTTCGCCCGTTGCATCGCTGGATTCTGGAGAAGGTCGAAGGCAAGAAAAATCTGGCTGCCTTTCTTTCCACAATCACGATCTTCCTCGCTGTGCTAATCCCCGTTGGCCTGCTGATCACCTTCGCTGTGATTGAGGGCCGGACCGCGACGCGGCGATTCCAAATGGAAAATGTCGCCAACGAATTAACCGTACTCCGCCGCTCGCTTGGACTGGAAATCCCAGCCATTACCGAACTCCGAGCGGTTGAAACTGCCGTGGAAGCGATCACCCCAGCGGCGATCGAAAGCGGCGACCTCGCCAGCCGCAGAAAATTAATCGACCAAGCCAGAACGACTCTATCAGCCCTCGCCAAACAATCTGGTCTGCCAGAGAAATTTGATACTCGGCCGCAAGCATCCGATTTTTTTCGGACTCCCACACCACGCGAGTCGTGGCACCGTTTCCTTTACGAATTTGAAAATCTCAGCAGCCGCATCCTTCGTGAACCGAAGCAACCCCTACCGGCAGAGTCAGGCGAGTCGCCTGCTGAACAGACCTTTGGCAACGACCGCGGCAGTGGCGTGGAGGAACCGTCCTCCTCAGAAGAAGCCGAGTTTACGCTCGCTCAACAAATCCGCAAAACGCTCGCCGCCCTCGATGAATTCAAGGCTGCCTACTGTGGAGGCAAGACCTGGTTCTGGATCAAGCAAATCGCTAACCCGAACGAACAAGAGCTAGCCGAATACAACTCCTCGGCAACCAAGTTTGTGAAAGAGCAACTGCTCTCGCTGGGCGGCTCAATCACCTCCTTCCTCCTGAAGTTGATCATCGGTCTAGTCATCATGATGGTGGCCGTCTATTTCTTTCTTCTTGATGGTCCTCGGATGATCGAAGCCCTTAAAAGCATGTCGCCGATTAGCGACTCTCACGAAGAAGAACTCGTTCAGGAATTCATGCGAGTCAGCCGCGCCGTCGTACTGGCCACGTTGCTCTCCGCAATCGCCCAAGGAGTGCTCGCCGGGCTCGGCTTCTTCGCCTGTGGCCTGGGAAACTCTTTCCTGTTAACCCTGCTGACAACGTGCTTCGGCCTGATTCCAATCTTCGGCGCTTGGCTCGTCTGGCTCCCCGCTTCGCTCTGGCTGCTTCTGTTCGAACATGAAACAGGCAAGGCCATTGGCTTGGCCTTGTACGGCGCGATCATCGTCTCGCAAATCGACAATCTGATCAAACCGTACATTTTGCACGGCCACTCCAACTTGCATCCGCTGTTCGCCTTGCTTAGCGTCCTCGGCGGCGTCGTGGCCCTCGGACCGATCGGCATCTTGATCGGCCCGATGATCGTGGTCTTCCTCCAAACGCTGCTCAATATCCTCCAGCGGGAATTAAGGACAATGGACACAAGCGCTACGCCCGCAGCAGCCGGAGCAGGTGACAGCTCGCTGCCGCTGCCGATCGAGGGAGAAGGGCCAGAGAATACCCAGCCTCACTTGCTCCAAAATCAAAAGCCAAAGAAGGGCAGAAAAAAATAAAGGCCGCTGGTTAAGCGGCCTTAGAAAAGCG
>JBJTQD010000185.1:0-1061 GCA_046075445.1 Planctomycetota bacterium | reverse complement strand
GAAAACTCGTCGATGAGGTTGTCCGCGTTACAGAGAACTCCAGAAAATTGAATGCTGCTCGCCAACTGACATACGTTGCCGCAGGAAACTACCGTCGAGCTCAAGCGGGATTACGTTCTCTCGGAGTGAATAACCTCGATTCGGGTCTTGAGTTGATTTAATCACTGGAAGACCTGAACAGGCGGGCGACTCCCGAGTCGGTTGAGGCTTATCAAGCGATTTTAGAGCGACTGACCAAGGCGACGAACGAGAGTGAAAAGGCGCTCGAAAGCCGCCTGAACGAACTGCTCGTTGCCACGCGAACGCAGCTAGAATCATTCGAAGTGATTGAAAAGACCCTGGAGGATCAGCGCAATATTCTGCGAGAACGCCTCGCTTCAACATCTGCCGGGCTGTCGGAGATCTTTAGCAAGCCTTTATTGGAAGAAGACCTCGCTTTCGCCGAAGACTGCCTGAGTAACTGGAACGGCCAACCGAATCTCTTGGAAGAGATGCTACACGAGGTAACCAGTTTGTTAGGCGCCGGTCGGTTTTATGAAGCCAGCCAACTCATCAGCGATATTAGTTTTGTTTCAGAAAGCGGTGAAAACGAATGCCGGGAAACGCTGGCTGGTTTGGCCGATCGCGTCGAAGACCGAAAAAACGCTTCGTCACAGTATATAGAAATGGGGAAACTGACTAGGAGCATAGAACGAAAGCGAAGCTTCTTCACTCGAGCTGCCGAGCTGAACCCCGAGAATGCCCAAGCGTATCATGAACTGGCCTGGGTCTACAACGAAGTCCGCGAATACGATACCGGGATCCAGTACAGTACCGAAGCGATCCGCCTCGATGCCGGTAACGTTGAATACTATTTGGAACGGGCGTATGCTTTCGAGCAACAAGAGCGGTATGAAAGCGTCGTGTGCGATTGCAGCGATGCACTGGAGCTTGCCCCAGCGAGTGCCCCAGCGTTACGTGAGCGAGGCAAAGCCTATCATCAAATGCAAAAATATGAACTGGCGATTCAGGATCTGGGCGAAGCAATCCGTTTAGAGCCAAACAATGCGACTAACTGGAAT
>JBJTQD010000184.1:0-1186 GCA_046075445.1 Planctomycetota bacterium | reverse complement strand
ATGGTGTCATTTGGGATAGAGTCGCTTCGGCCGTTGGCCTCGAGCGTTAAACTCGCGCCTTCCCAGGATTTGATCTCGCCCCGGCGTTTGAGAATGTTGCCGGTCTTCTCGCTGCGTACCTCGACGACGTCCTGCGCGGAGAGCGCAGTCCCGCTGTCTGCAAGCAAACCAGCCAATGCCACCAGCAACACCAGCCGGATGCAGACCTTTCGAATTGTCGTCACCGTTCGAATCATTGGTCCTTCAGCGTCAGGATGTTTTTGTAGACGTACTGCCCGCGATGATCACGCACGAGTGCTTCGAGCGATCGGTCTGCGTCGTTTTGCGAGCCTTGTCCAAATTCGATCGCGTTGATAACGGCACCCGAGCGATTCCATTCGGCGATTTGGCTCAGCTCGTCGCTGGTGAAACCACCCTCGGCATCAGTCAGGAGAAACACGACGTCTGGCTTGAGCGATAGGGCGTAGCGCAACGCTTGGAGATGATCTGTCCCACCACTGGCGGTAACCCCCTGAACGAAACGCTGAGCGGATCGTTTGACTTCCGGTGTACCAAAAAACATGGTCGACTCATTGCCGCGTTTAAACGTGTCGCGACCTGTATTGTAAAACACGATTTGGAACTGATTGACTTCTCCGAGCGACTCGAGGCTGGTCAGCAGCGCTTGCTTTGCCGCGCGCAGAGGACGGCCCTCGTAGCCGTTCATGCTGTCCGATTTATCAAAGACGTAGATAAAGCGATTCCCTGTTCCCTTCACCCCAAAGAGTTCGGTCGTTACCTGTCCGCCGACTTCGCGGCCTTGCGTCGTTCCCTCCGTCAGAGAGTTCGCTCCGGGGAGAGCCTCAATCAAGTCGTCGCCCACGCCAGTTAGCGGCGATTCCTTGGCGGCCATCCCGGGCAAGTCGGGCAACCGCTCGGTCTGCGTCGGCAGCGGAGGCGGGCTTTGAGCAGTCGTTTCGCTGGGCGAACTCGTGTCCGAATTGTCGCCCTCGGACAGATATTCCGTGGTCTCGGTGTCGGCTGCTACCAAGACAATTCCGCCGGTGCGAGTCTGTTCGGTTGCCGCGCCCGAGAAGGTCACTTGATAGAGCGCGGCCAGAAGCACGAGCAAGAGCGTGTGCAATCCGCACGACAGTAACCAAGCGGGGACAGGGTGCGTGCGAACCGATGGCGCAAAGCCATCATC
>JBJTQD010000183.1:0-5869 GCA_046075445.1 Planctomycetota bacterium | reverse complement strand
GCCTTACACGGTTGAAAAACTGACGCTGGCGCAGGCGAGAAGCTCGCTGCTGCAAAAAATCCCAGCTCTCTCGACGGTCGAACTCGGCGGGGATCCCCGAGTCCTTTATTTACTCGCCACGGATGAGGAGCACACAGCAGCTGGTCAGCTGCTTACGGAACTTGAGGCTGCAATCGTCCCCGTTCCCGAAACGACCGTCACCCTTTACCCCGCAGAAGATGTCGATCTCACTCAACTCATCGGCTTGCTTCCTACAGAAATCGCCAGCCGCGCGACGATCAAACCCGACCCGCTCAACGAACTCTTAATCGTAACCGCGCCCGCGGAAGTTCACGCTCAACTCGCTCCCGCTATCACTGAGCTTTCTGCCAAGCTCCCCAAGCTCGACAAAGTTACCTCTCGCATCTACCCGCTCGGCGGGCTCCGCTCACGCGATTGGTCAACCTTTCTGACCACGGTCGCCCCAGGCGCAGTCGCCGCCTTTGACCGCACCTCGGGTTCGCTGGTCGTCGTCGGCACCCGCGAGACACATGAAAAGATTTCCAAGCTGCTGGAAGATGTTCGCCAAGCTCAAACCACAGGCAAAGTCGCTCGCCCGTACCGCGTGAGCAAGGCCGACGTCACGGTCGTGACCACCGTGCTCACCTCGCTCTTCCCGGAAGCGACCCTCACCCCTGATACGGCCTCACGCAGCCTGATTGCGATCGCCTCCGAAGACGATCAAAAGTCGATCGAAAAGGCGCTGGCCGAAATCGATCTCAACGCCCCCATGGCTCCCGTCTCGCAGATTTATCAAGTCGCCAGTGGAGACGCGACCGCGCTGGCCACGGCACTCAAAAGCCTTATCCCCGCCGCCACCTTCGTCCCCGATGCCACAGGACGTTCACTACTCGCCCTGGCCAATTCCGAGGACCAACTGCGGATTAAGCAGACGATTGAGCAGTGGACCAGCGATCCGGCTCGCGCACTCTCGACCAAGGTCTATCAACTGGCACAAGCCAACCCGGCGACGACTTTGCCGATCCTGCAAAAACTCCAGCCCGCCGTCACCTTTTCCGCCGACCCAGCCACGCGTTCAATCGCCGCTGCGGCCACGGAAGAACAACACAAAGCGATCGCCCAAGCAGTTACGGAACTGGATGCGGTCGACTCGTCGATTTCGACTAAAATTTATCCGCTCGGCAACCTCACCGCGAAAGATTGGCAAGGCTTGCTCACGCAACTCGCCCCGGGTGCGGTCGCCGCCGCTGATCCAGACTCCGGCAGCCTGATCGTTGCCGCTCCTGCTTCCACGCATGAGCAAATTGCGAAGCTGATGGAAGAATTCAAGACAGCCATCACCCAAGGCAAGCTAGCTCGCGCCTATCGCTTGAGCAAAGCTGACGCGACGGTCGCAGCCGAAGCCATCTCGGCACTCCTCCCGAACAGCAAAGTCAGTGTCGACAAAATTTCCCGCAGCCTGATCATCGTCGCGTCGGAGGAAGACCAACAGACGGCCAAAACGACGATCGAGCAAATTGACTTGAACGCACCCGGTGCACCCGTCTCCGAAGTCTACGCGGTCAATACGGGAGACGCTGCAGAGTTGGCTCTCGCCCTCAAGAGCCTTGTCCCCGGAGCATCCTATGTTGCCGACAAAGCGGGCAAGTCGCTGTTGGTCCTCGCCACTCCCGACGAACAGACCCAAATCAAAAAGACTGTCGAGCAGTGGACCAGCGACGCCAGCCGCATGCTGACCACCAAGGTCTACCAATTGAGCAAAGCCGATCCAGCCGCGGCTCTCCCCGTCCTGCAGAAACTGCTTCCTAGCGCGACCTTCTCAGCCGATGCCAAGACCCGAGCGATCGCGGCAACCGCCACCGCCGAGCAACACCAGAGTATCACCGCTGCGGTAACCGAACTCGATAAGCTCACCAGCCCCGCTGAGACTAAGGTCTATCCATCGGGTGGTTTGGCAGCAAAGGATTGGCAAGCACTAGTCACCCAGCTCGCTCCCGACGCAATCACTGCGGTCGATCCTGACTCCGGCAGCCTGATCGTCGCCGCGCGCCCGGACATTCATCTCCAACTTGAGAAACTCGTTGCCGACTTCCGTACGGCGACCACCTCCGGCCGCACCGTTCGCGCTTATAAGCTGACTCAAGCAGACGCCCAAGTCGCTGCCGATGCAATCACCGCGCTCTCTCCGACCAGCCGCGTCTCTGTCGATAAACTCGCACGCAGCATCGTCGTCGTCGCAACCGAGAGCGACCAAGCGCTGATCGCCCAAACTGTCCAGCAGATCGACCGCGAGGCAACCGGAGCTTCGGTGTCAAAGATTTATCCGGTTGCAACGGGCGACGCAGCCTCACTCGCAACGGCACTGAAGAGCCTCGTGCCGACCGGAACCTACGTCGCCGATACCACTGGCAAGTCCTTGCTGGTTATTGCCTCTCCCCAAGATCAAGAAATTCTGGGCAAAACGGTTGCCGATTGGGGTGGAGACGCCGGCCGCGCAGTCAGTTCCAAGGTCTATGGCTTTGAGAACGCTGACCCCACGACCGTTCTCGCCGCACTGCAGAAGCTGATTCCCGGCGCTACCTTGGCAGCCGACCCCACGACGCGTTCTCTGCTGGCGACCGGAACCGCCGAGCAACACGCGCTCTTGGCAGCGACCGTATCGCAACTCGACAGCGTCCAGCAGACAACTGGCGAAGTCACCCTCAAAACCTACATAGTGAATCGTGCTCCAGCCGATTCTATCGCCAAGGCTCTGGGCGACCTGTTCAAAAAAGACACCCAAATCAGCGTCGCAGCCGACAAAGACACGAACTCTTTAATCGCCATCGCCCGGCCCCGGCAACACGCGATGATTCAGGCCATGGTCACGGCTAGCGAAAAGGAAATGAGCGACGCCAGTTTTGGCAGCCAAATCCAGATTTATCCCTTGCCCAACACCGACGGCGAAAGCTTGGTCGACTCACTGGAGAAACTTTTCCAGCGGCAACGACCTGCTCCCGAAATCACCTACGACGATCGCGCGCAGCAACTCATCGTCATGGGCAACGCCGCTCAACAAGCACTCGTCCAGCAACTGGTCGTGCGACTCACGGGCGAACAGCAGGAATTCGAAATGTTTCGCTTGACCACCGTCGATCCGTTCACTGCGGAGTCCGCTATCAACGGGCTATTCCGCAATGAAGCGAGGTCTACTGCGCCGAGTATCCAGACTGACTTTGACAACTCGTATATTTTTGTCCGCGCCAGCCAACCGCAAATGACGCGAATCAAAGATGTCCTTCGCAAACTCGGCGAACCTCAAGTCAACGGCAGCAATGTGGGACCGACCAACAATCTGATGCGGGTTGTTCCGCTGGGGACCGACAGCGAACGGATCATCGATCAAATCAACAAACTCTGGCCGCAGTTGCAACCGAACCAATTGCGCATCATCGAGTCACCAGAGAATCAACTCAATAAACAGCAGACTCCGCAACAAACGCCCGCCCCAAGCCCGCTTCCCGGAAACGCTCTGCCGAAAGCCCCCGCACCGACGGACAAATCTACTTTTAACGAAAACTCGCTGGTCCCCTCTGCCCTCGCAGGCTTTGCCGCGACGGCTCAAGAGACTGGCGGACCCGGTGGCGCGGCAACGAAAAATAATGCCACCGGTACCACAACCCTTTATTCGCCCCAAGACCCGGCCATTCCCGACCTCTCTAATCAGGAGCGGGCCCCGATTTTTGTGATTCCCGGAAATCGGCAACTGACAATCGCCTCTTCAGATCCTCAAGCCATTCAGCAAATGGAAGAGCTGATCAAGGCCATCGCCAGCCCAATTGCCGATGCCCAAACATCGGGCAATTTCGAGACTTTCCCCCTGAAAAATGCAGGTGCCTCGGAAGTAGCCTCGATCCTCAACGGCCTGTTCGAAGATATGGGCGAGAACAAACGCGGCTTCGGCCCGCCCATCGTGATCACGGCCGACGACCGCCTGAACTTGCTCGTCGTCCACGGCAGTCGCAGCGACCGCGAAACGATCGGGAGACTCGCTGAAGTTCTTGATTCACCCGATGTCAATCAAGCCTTCTCGATCAACCAACCAGAAATCGTCACCGTCAAAAATACCGACGCAGATCGAATCCTGAAAATTCTTCAAAACGTCTACCGCACCCAACTCGCGAGTGGAGGCGGCCGCAGACAAATTCCAATTCCCGATGGCGTCTCGACTGAAATGGCAACGATGCTCCAGCAGATCAACGCTGCAACCTCGGGACCACTTTTGACTCTCGGTGTCGATGGAGTCACCAACTCACTCATCATCCTCGCCCCACAACAACTCCGCGATCAAGTCAAAGCGACAATCGAACAACTCGATCGCAATGTCGAAGTCGAACCCGGGGAAAAGATCGAAATCATCCAGCTCAAGGAAACAAATCCCGCCCGTATTCAGCGTGCACTCGATCTTTTGTTCAAACAAGGTCCCAAATGAGCGGTCTGAAGTGCCTGCAAGCGGGTTGATTGTTGTTGACGGAGCTAGCGAGTACCGATACGATCGAGGGACGAAATCGATTCGGTCTCTCGGAATTTTTTTATTGAGAGTCACTCTTCCAAAGAGAGTGTTCAGTAGAGTTCGCCAGGTTGATCAGAGTTCGCGAGGTTCATAAGAGTACGCGAGGAACAATGATTGACCAGCAAACTAGAACGGCCAAAAAGCTGTTCGAACGAAAACAACCGGACCGACACTAAATCGCGACTTTTCGATGCCTATTTGGGCAACGCAACTTCGGGGTAGCGGAATCAACCGCTTCGCCCCGCGTTGACAGGTCGCGAGTGCCTGCCGTTCCTCTCCCAAAACCCAAGAACGGCGGTTAAACGAATATGAATGCCCGCCCCCCGTGGGGCTGGCACTTAAATAAACATCCAAAAATCCATTCCCCTCCGGGTAGCCAGAAACGACCAAGGATTGGTCCGAGGCAGCCCCGACTTGCAATCGCCCGATTTAAGGTCGTCAAGAGTCTGAATTGGGCCGGATTGGCACACTCATGAATGAACGGAGTCTGTTCATGAACCATAACCTCACGGGTAACCCCTCGACCGTTGGCGGCAACGGAATTTGGAATTCCTCCCCTGTCCCGGTATCGCGAACCACCGATCGCCAGGCCAGTACTGGTGAGGCCGAACAAACTTCCTCAAACACCGACTCCAAAGCTCGAAATAAACCCAACCTCCTCAATCGATTTTTAAACATGGACCAACCTGCAAGCACCTTCACACTGGACGCCGGAGCCCTGCAACAGGCGCGAACGATCCAGAATCGCGATGGGCGACTCGACCGCTTCGCTGTGGAACTCGGCCTGAACTCGGCCGAAGAAGCGCTGCGCGCGGTCTCGGCAACGCTCGGCTTGCAAGTTGTCGATCCCTCTTCCATCAATCTCGATCTCAATTGCCTCGAAGGCTTTCCGGCCAAGATCATTCATCGCCATACAATCTTTCCAGTCTGCACCGAGGGCGAAGCCGTTCTCGTCGCAACTTCCAATCCATTTGATCTGCAAGCGATTGATGCCGCCGGCGCCGCACTCGGAAAACCTGTCACGCCTGTCGTGATGTTTCCCGATGAACTGGCCAAGCTGATCAAAACGCATCTTGGACTGGGCGCCGAAACGGTAGAAGGCCTGATCGCACTGCAAACCGATCAGACCGGTGAAGTCGAAATGCTCGAGGAGCTCACCGACGATGGCAGTGAAGCGGCAGAAGCCGCAAAGCAAGCGTCGGTCGTTCGGCTGGTCAATGAAATCCTCACCGAAGCAGTCGAAGCCCGCGCCAGTGACGTCCATGTGGAAACGCACGAAGGCGGAATCAAGCTCCGCTACCGCATCGACGGCGTGCT
>JBJTQD010000182.1:0-1912 GCA_046075445.1 Planctomycetota bacterium | reverse complement strand
GTTGCCAAAGGAAGCGAACGCAGACGCTGCTGGAGGGTCGCAGGTTGGGGCTCAGTCTGATTCGGGGACATGGCTGAGAGCTCGCTCTGTTTGGTTGTCGACGATATGGGACGGGGCTTTGCCTGGTCAATTTAAAAAGTGGTCTGCAACTTCAAGCAGCGCGTCGCTGAGTTCCCGAGTTCGCTTGTCCGCGTCGATTTTTTGCGACGACCAAAACGACGGCTTGCCCACCTTGCGGGCAGTCCCATTGCTCGAGTTCTCCACCGCACTCAAAGGCCATCTGACGGAGGTCCTCGCAAGGAACTGCCGTATCGGCCGAACAATTCCGAGTCAGTTTATTTGCCGGTCGGGACGCGGCAGAGAATTCCGCTGCGACCTCTAACTCCCATTGAGCGTTTCCGTTAATCAGCGTGATCGCCAAGTGGCTTGAAGGTTTGGCCGACTCAATCAGGCGATGCAAAAATTGGTGAATCACTTGCTGCGATTGCGGGTTGGTTGGCTCGCCGGGAACTTCATCCAGGTCGACCTCGGTGCTCAGCGAGAGTCTTTGAATGGTCGGCAGCTCATTCCGAATCGCTAGGTTGACGCACTGGGCAATAGAGACCGGTGCGAAGGAAGTAGTTGAGGAAAAATTAGCCGCAGAGTTCGGGAGGGGATTTCGCATCTTGGCTGAGCGGTGATCTGCAGGAGCGGATTGATAATGGAACGGTCGATCGACCGATAGGTTGCCGTTCGCCTTGCAGTCCCACGGCGGTCTTCTTTCAAGGGAAAGTCGGGACCGTTTGAACAGCGAGGTTGGGGCCGTTCTGATTGGGTTTGCGTTGGCTTGCAGCGGGGCGACTTGTAGCCGAAGCCGTCAGCGAGTGTCAAGTCGAGCGGAACCACGAAAAACGCGTAGTCGTAAGATGGGTCGCATCCGCAAGGTGCGTGTTGAATATTCAGAAAAGTGTCTGCGATGCGCATCCACCGGTGGCTAGCGTGTAGAAAAACCCTCAACCGGCATCCGCACCGGGGGCGAGGTCGGGAGACCATCGCCCAGCGCAATGAAGTCAAGAGACCTGCGACCAGCGCGAGGGAGTGATAGCAGCGCCGAAAATTTGGGACTGGGCGAAATTGCTAAAAATGGTCTTGCGGCGGAGATGAAATTCCGCGACAAGCCCCGATGGCCGCAAGTAGCGAGCGGCTGGAAATGGATTTTCCCTTCATCTTTATCGGCTGACGCCCCGCAAGTTATGCAGCGGATTCGCATCAATTCTTGCAAATCACTCGCAGCCCTCGGGCTCTGGGCGCTCTGCTGCTCGCTCAGCACCCCCAGCGTCTCGCGCGGGCAGGAGCTGAATTTCCAAAGTCCTCCGCTCGCGCCGCTGACTCCCGCACCGACTTCTCAACCCATCTTCGATTCGCAGGTCAGGACAACTGACTTTCAGACGGCCGCCGCAAACGGGCAAGGCCTCGCACTGCAGCCGATCGGCGATGGTCAATTGAATTTACCGAACACCGCACCGGCTCCGCTGGCGAATGCGATTCGCGAATTCATCGAACCGACTTCTCCCAAAGCAAACGAACGGACCAACTCCAGCCTCTTCAGCCTCGCTGCGTTGCAACTGAACGACATCGACTGGAAGAAGATGATCGCCAGTGTAGGAATCGTGGTGGGCGGTTATCTCGCGTTGATGTTCCTGCTGCGAATGTGGAGTCCACAGGCTGCCGGAGGATTGCCTCGCGAAGTGGTCGAAGTCCTTGGCAACTTGCCCTTGAATCCAAAGCAGAATCTGCAGCTCGTGCGACTGGGCAGCAAACTCCTTTTGCTGATTCACGGCCCCGAGGGAACGCATTCGATTGGCGAAATCAGCAATCCGAACGAAGTCGAACACCTGACTCAACTTTGCAGCCAACGCCGTGGTCGCAAAGG
>JBJTQD010000181.1:0-1355 GCA_046075445.1 Planctomycetota bacterium | reverse complement strand
TCGGCCAGTCGTTCGGTATCGATCTTGCTGGAGTTCAAGCGAGACCGGGCAACGGGTGAGCAGGTAACGGCTCGGCAATTTGTCGATCGCCTTGGGATATCGGACTCAGAGTTGGTCGTCGATTTGGCTTTTGCCGAATTTCTGGAAGAAGAGCAAGCGGGGGCAGCGGGAGTCGAAGAGCGGCTCTATGCAGAGTTCCCGCAGTTTGCCGATGAGCTACGGCGTCAAATTGAGTTTCATCGGGCGTTGGGACAAGACGATTGGCAAGACTCGGGGAAAGAGACTGTTACCGCGAGGGATTCGGAGCCGGTGACAGTCGATTCCGAATCGATCGAGCCGTCTGTGGTACCGGAGATCCCGGGCTTGAGGCTCATCCGGCAGATCGGTCGCGGCGGGATGGGCGTTGTTTATTTGGCTGAGCAGCCGGCGCTGCATCGACAAGTAGCGGTGAAGTTTTTGCTGGGCGGCGCATTGGCTTCGCCCGAGCATCGGGCTCGATTTCGGGCAGAAGCGCAGATGGCTGCGTCGCTGCGTCATCCGAACATTGTGCAGGTGCATGAGGTGGGCGAGATCAGCGGCCAGCCTTACCTCGTGATGGAGTATGTGGGTAGTGGGACTTTGGACGGGCTGCTGCGCGGCGAACGGCCGGAGCCACGAAAGGCGGCTGAGTTTATTCGCACGCTGGCGACCGCTTTGCATGAAGCTCACCGCTTGGGGATCTTGCATCGCGACTTGAAGCCGGGAAACGTTTTGCTCGAGCGAGAGCGGGGCGAGGAGAGGCGTGTCGGAGACGAAACGCGATTCGCCGACGAGTTGTCCGACTTCGTGCCGAAGATTACCGATTTTGGGTTGGCGAAGGTTCAGCGCGATGGGCTGAGTTTATCTGGTCCTCCGTTGACGGTAGCGGGGGATATCCTGGGGACGCCGAGTTATATGGCTCCTGAGCAGGCACAAGGCAATGGCTTCGGACCTTGGACGGATGTTTATTCGTTGGGGGCGATCTTGTACGAGTTGCTCGCGGGGCGACCGCCGTATTTAGCTGCGACGCCGTGGGAAACGCTGCAGTCGCTGATGAAAGATGAGCCGCCGGCGCTGAAGCGGAGTATCCCACTAAACCTGCGGACCATTTGTGACAAATGTTTATCGCGGCGGCCTGCTGACCGATATTCGTCGATGCAGTTGCTGGCCGATGACTTAGGGCGCTATTTGAAAGGCGAGCCGATACAGGCTCGTCGGGTGAGCGCTGCGGAGAAGGCTTGGTCATGGTGTCAGCGAAACAGAACCGTGGCGACGTTGGGGACTGCAGTGGTCTTGACGCTGATGACGCTGCTCGGGGTGAGCATGCTGGGGCGGGC
>JBJTQD010000180.1:0-4940 GCA_046075445.1 Planctomycetota bacterium | reverse complement strand
TCGTTAATTGCCCAAAGCTGCGAGACAAGTGATTTCTGCTGGCTGACTCTCTGAGAGTCAGCTCCCGACGAGTGTCCTACGGGGAGCGCTACACTGGCCCATTCGTCCGATGAACGGGATTCGTCCCAACAAGCTGGGAACGCAGCAACTGAGACGGCTGCTGGACCGGCGGCTGTTGGGACGACCATGCCCCACTGGAAAGCCGATGGCTATCTGCTGGCCACGGCGATGATGTGGGGGATTAACATCCCGGTCGTCAAGGAAGCAATCACTCGGCTGGATCCGTTTCTCTTTAACGCCTCGCGACTGGTTTTTTCGGCTCTCGCTCTGGCCTTAATGGTCTGGATCGAATGGCGAAGCGGGTATCGCCAACTCGCTCCGACTCCTTGGCGCAAGGTCTTGTTATTTGCTTTCATGACAGGGTTTGTGTACCAAATCCTGTTCATGCTCGGGATCACTCGAACCACCGCGGGCAACACTGCCCTGCTGCTGGCTACAATGCCAGTTTGGACCGCGATCCTCTCCTATTTCTTTTTCCATGAACGTTTGGCGCGAGTGACTTGGCTGGGCCTAGTGGTAACACTGCTCGGGACCACGCTCGTCATCGTCAGTGGCGGCAAGGTTAGCGGTCGCTCCGAGTATCTCTGGGGCAATCTGTTTATGCTGCTGGCCTCGATGTTGTGGGCGGTCGGTACTGTTTACAGCCGTCCTTTACTTCGGGACTTCAGTCCGCTGCGATTGTCGCTTGTCGCCAACGGATTATTCATGCCACTGCATCTGGCGCTGGCTCCGATCTGGATGCAGTTTCCAGCCAAGGAGTACGAACCCTGGCAGAAAGTCTTGTTTGAACCAGCCATCCTGACCGCGATCATTTACTCCGGCGCCTTCTCAACTGGGCTTGCTTACGCAACTTGGAATATCGGAGTGCGGCAACTTGGCGGAAGTCACGCGGCCGTTTACCAGAACATTGTGACCTTGGTTGCGGTGCTGGGCGGTTGGATCTTTTTAAAGGAGCCGGTGCTGGCCGTCCAAATTGCGGGAGGCGCGGTCATGCTGCTGGGGCTGTACCTGATGCGTCGCGGCCGACGTTGAGGCACGAATCTAACCATCGGTCCACGCCTGTGGTATTGAGGTTGTCCGCCAAAGCCAAAACTCGGCAGCTGCCGCGAGATTTTTTAGCGAGGCTTAATCCGAAGTGCCAGACGCAGCTTGCTCTAAAGCCAGTTGCTTGACTCGCTTGACCATCGCGAACAGGCCATTGCGGCGCTGGGGAGAGAGGTGCTGGTTCAGCCCCAGCTGGGCAAAACATTGATTCTCGTCGAGCTTCAGAATCTCTTCGGGCGTTCTCCGGTTGAACACCGCCAGCAGCACAACAATCAGGCCTTTGACAATCAACGCATCGCTGTCCGCCTCAATCAGCACCCGCTTTTCGTTTCCGTCTGAGACGACAGACGTCGCCAGCCAAACCGTACTCATGCAACCTTTGACAATCTGCTCTGACGTTTTCAGCTCAGCAGGCAATTCGGGCAGCTGTTTGCCAAGGTCGATCAAATAGTCGTATCGCTCTTCCCAATCTTCAAGCTCTTGAAATTCTTTCAGCAGTTCTTCGAGATTCGGCAGCATTGCAAGAGCGAGTCCAAAGGATCGGGATTGGTTTGGATCAATCGTACCGCTTACCGCAAACTGAAGGCAGGGGTTAATGTTTCCGTTCCAAGAGCTGAGAAAATCACGGCGGGTTCCGAATCGCGCACAAAAAAGCGGCTGGTTTTGGCCAGCCGCACGGATTTACCAGTCGTTACCAAAGGACACTATCGAATTCGGAAATCACGGGAGCGGGTAACGCTGCGGCTCCGCTCGACCTCCCGACCGGCTTGAACTCGACGTTCGGTTGCCAGCGGCACAGGAACAGGCATGGGAGCAAAGCCCGGAAAACTGCCAGCGTTCGAAAAGCTGACTCCGCCGTAGCCGATCGGCCCGGGCGCAAAACCGCCTGTGCCAACTCCACCTCCGTATCCCCAATCGCCGCCACCGAAGCCGCTCTCGTAGTAGCCGCCGCCGAATTGTCCGCCGCAGACCAGCGCCTCTAAAACAGTAGCTCGATGGCACATCTCAGCGAGGATCCGTTCGACTCGGCTGACACAGCCGCGGTCCAGCCCAAGCGGGCCGAAGTCCTGACGGTAGCCGCGAGCACGGTCGACCAGGCACTGGAGCCGATTAACGCTTTCCACCAGACAATTGACCTCGCCGGGCAAATCGCAAACCCGATTGCGGGAACGAGCGGCCGATCGGACTCGCCGAGCAGCCGACTCGACATCGTTCCGGGCTCGGTTCAAGTCGCGGAAGACACAGCTGCAGTGAAAGTGATCCCGCAACTCGGGACGCAGTTCATCTGCCAGGCAGCGAATGGTATCGGCCTCCTGCTCGATGCGGCAAAGGTCCTGCGGCTGGCCAGCAGCTAACATCCCGCCCGCAAGCACCCCCAAAATCCAAACTCCTAATCCCATTCCGACAGCAACTCGATTCATCGCGGCTCCTTCAGCGCTAGCGTATTCTACTCAACCAGCCTCTCGCACATTCTCTCGGGTCACCGGGAAGGCGATAGGCGTCCACCAGCGACCAGTGGTGGATGACAAGCAATTAATGCAACCCGCGCGCCATAAGGCAAACTTCCGTCCTCGATTCCGAAATTGCTATCTTTTTCAGGCTGTCCCGTTGCCTCATCAGGTACAGTGACACCAGCTAAAAAATCAAAATGACGGCGCATCGCAATCAAAATGAGAATCGCGACCTTGCTTGTTTACTTCAACAGCAGTTCAAGGTCCTCAACGGTCAACGAACCAATCACGCTGGAGTCTTCCGAGATAATTGCCTCGGCGAGTTGCCTCTTGGACTGCTGCAACTGAATGATTTTCTCTTCAATCGTATCCTTGGCAATCAAACGGTAGCCGAACACGTGGCGTTGCTGGCCGATGCGATGCGCCCGGTCGATAGCTTGAGCCTCGACAGCTGGGTTCCACCAAGGGTCGAGGATAAACACATAGTCGGCACTGGTCAGGTTCAAGCCGTGCCCGCCTGCTTTGAGGCTGAGCAGAAACAGCGGAATGTTGTCATTTTTGTTAAACCGCTCGACACAAGATTTACGATCTCGGGTTCCGCCATCCAGATATTCGAACTTGATTTTTCGCTTTTCCAGTTCGGGCTTGAGCAGCGCGAGCAGGCTTGTGAACTGGGAAAAGACCAGCGCTTTGTGCCCCTCGGAGATGACTGATTCCAATTGCTCCAGCAGGACTTCAAATTTGGCGGACTTGGCTCGAGCCTTTTTGGGGTTTACATCGAGGTTAACCAGAGCCGGATGGCAGGCGATTTGCCGCAACCGGAGCAGCGCCTCAAGCACATGAATCTTCGACTTCCTGATCCCCTCTTGCTGCACTTTTTTGAGTAGCGACTGTCGATAGAACTCCGCGACCTCTTCATAAATCTCTCGTTGGCGGCCCTCCATTTCACAGAACAGCGTTTGTTCGGTTTTGTCTGGCAGGTCTTTCAGCACCTGCTGCTTCGTGCGGCGAAGTAGCAACGGGCGGAGGGCTTTGCTGAGCCGCTCGAGCGATTCCTTCTCACCTTCGTTACCCAATTCCGCGAATGCCTGTGAACTGCCAAGCATGCCCGGATTGAGAAACTCAAAAATCGACCACAAGTCGCTCAGCCGGTTTTCGACTGGCGTTCCGGAAAGGGCCAGTCGATGCTCGGCCCGAATCAAACGGGTTGCTTTAGCGGTCTGCGAATCGGAATTTTTGATGGCCTGAGCTTCGTCGAGAATGGCGTAATCGAATTCAATCTCACTGAGCCAGGTAATATCGCGGCGAAGAGTTCCGTAGGTGGTAAGGACAATGTCGGATTCGGCAATTTGTTCTCGCAGAGCTTCCCGGCCAATCCCTGAAAAGTCGAGCACCCGCAAGCGGGGGGCAAACTTTGCCGCTTCCGCCTGCCAATTGAAGATCAGGCTCTTGGGCACCACCAAAAGACTCGGACGGTGTTCGGGTTGCTTTTTCTTTCGCTTGCGATCCTGCCGCCAAGTATCCAGCATGGCGAGGACTTGGACTGTCTTTCCGAGACCCATATCGTCGGCCAGACAGCCTCCGAGACCAAAGTCCCTGAGAAAATGCAGCCAGCTGTGCCCTTCCAGTTGATACGGGCGAAGCTCGCCTTGGAAAGTCGGGCGGACAGCGCGGGGCTCGATCCCGTCGAATTGGCGAATCCGTTGACGGAACTTGGCAAACGCTTTGTCGAAGCTGACAAATTCTCGTTCAGCCAACATCGCGTCGAGCAAGAAGGCCTGAGATTGCTTGAACCGGATCGATTGACCTTGGGACTTGCCAAGCTTGAGGAGTGCCGCAAACTTTTTCTGCCAATCATCGGGCAGTACGCCGAGCGCCCCGTTCTCGAGGCGAACAAAGCCGTTGTCTTCCAGTCGCTTAAGAATCTCGGGCAGTGGCAAAACCTCATCGCCAAACTCCATTTCTCCCGAGAGGTCAAACCAGTCGATTCCGCTGGCGATATCGATGCGAAATTCACCGCCCTGCCTGATTTTTTCCTTGGCGACGGAAACGGCCCACGCCTTGTCCAGCATTCGATGGACAACTTTGAGTAGGTTACCAGCGTTGACTTGTAGCAGGTCTTGACCCGCCGAGATTCGGGCAAGGTTCTCTGTAACCAGCTCGACTATTTCGCCGTGTAATTCGACTTCGCGCGGAATATCACGGGGGAAAAATTGGTCCGAATAGGGATCGAAAACCAACTGCTGGGGACTCGCGAGCGGGACGAAATTGTCCTGATACTGGACGCCAACCTCGCCGCGCCAGAAGCTTGCCTGTTTCTCCAGCCGCAGAGCACCCTGCGGAGCGACCGCCATTTCGCGGAGTTGCAATTCAGGAGGCAGCTCG
>JBJTQD010000179.1:0-2809 GCA_046075445.1 Planctomycetota bacterium | reverse complement strand
GGCTCCGGCTACGGGCTAAACGAAGACAAAGTTACCGCGCCTACGGGCTGAGCGAAGAAAAGGGTTCCGAATAAGGACGAAACGAAGACAAAGTAGAGAAGAGGCGGGGCAGGTTGCGGCGGTCTGCGGGTTTGGGTAAGCGGCGTTAATTTGAGAGTAAGCTGCTGTCAGAAATTATATCAGCGAGCGTCTTGCCGACCTCGAGCGTGCCCGGGTTCCCGTCGATCTCGAGTAGGACTGAATCCTGTTTGACGGAAATGACTTTGAGTTCGAGAGAATCTATCGTCGTGCTCTCGCCCTCTTCGAGATAGAGGACTTTGTTTTTTTGGGGGATGGAAAACCAAGCTTCCTGTTTGCCAAACCTGTCCGAGGTGATTGCGGTCAGGCGGGTCGAGCGGACAGCTGGAGAGAGGATCCCCTTGCCAAACAGATTGCGCTGTGGGATCCCGAGGTAGTCTTCAAATTTTTCGGAGACCAGCCGTTCGGAGGGGACGCTGGTTAGGCTCGTCTCGTTGTCAGAATTTTTGAGGGAGACGGCTTCAACGGTCAGGTTGAGGTCCATCTGTTCGCTGCCGCCGGTGGGAGTCAGGACGACTTGTCGAATCTTGTGCAAGTGTCCTGCGCGGTAGAACTCAAACAGCAAATTGGTGAATTGCTTCAGGTTGGCTTTGCCACTGAGCGTGAACTGAAGACGAGTCATATCGTTTTCAGTCATTGGAGTGATGGAAGATACTTTGGGATTTGAGACTCCGAGGGAAGTCACGAGGTTAATGAGCCAAGACTGGTAGAGGGAAGAGGCGAGTTCGGTATTACTCGGCAGTGCGCGTGCTCGAAGCGCGTCGCGTTGGTCGAGTTTTTTGTTGACCTTGCGGATTTTCGATTTCGTATCGGAAATTTTCTTCTTTAGCGATCTCTCCGTTTGGGTTTCCTTGGCCAACGGCTGGAAATAGAAACGATCGCAGAGCGAGTTGACGAGATAGCCGCCAATGACAAGGACCAAAAGGCCGATTAGAAGTTGTTTGCGTTCTAGTCTCATGGTTTACGTCCACCACTCGAAGAGTCGGTTGTGGGCGGAGGTTCGGTCGGAGCCGTTGTGGGCGGAGTCTCGGTCGACGGGCTGGAGGTTGACTCGGGTGAGTCTTGATCTCCCTCGGCCGGTTTTGCTCCGGGGGTTAGCGTGAACTGGTCACGGTCGCGGCGGCTGAGGAGGATCGTCGCGCCGAATTGCCAGGGGAGTTCCTCTTCATTGTCGGATTGGCTGAACTGATTGGTTCGTACCTGATGGAATTCGTCGCGAATGGTCTGTTCCATTTTGGTGATGACATTTTCGTCCTTGGCTTGCAAGTTCATCACGATGACGCCGGGGTTAGCTGGAGAGCTTGAGAGCGTCATCGACTTAACTTGCACGAGTGAGCGCTCGGGGAATCGCTGGCTCAGTTCTCGCAATTCGTCGAGCCAATTGATGTCGTCGGCTTGCCAAGTAGCGAATTGATCGACGACGGCGGTTTTTTCCGAGAGTTGGTCGTACTGCTTTTCGAGTTCAGTAAGTTGCGTTTTTAGGGTCGCGTTGGAGTCTTTCAGTTGATTGACCGCATCGAGGCTCCACCAAACCGTGCCGATCAGGGCGAGTGCTGAGACGCTGCCGTAGATGATTGCTCGCTGTAGCCATGGCGATTTGGGACGTCCGCATTTGGAGTTGAGGAGGTCGACCGTTCGCTCAGCAGGTTGATCAATGAGTGCCCCAAGCAAACCGGAAAACTGATGAAGTTGCGGTGGAAGGTCTTTGGGGTAGGCGACGAAGACGTCGAGCGGGTTGAGCAAGGCGGCTGGAAATTGAAGATTGGCGGAAAGTCTTTCAGCCAGTGTCTGTTGCTCTTCGTCGCCACCGAAAATGTAGATTTGGTCGGGAGTCGTTGACTGCTCGGATTCGGCTCGAGCAGTCACCATCAAGCTGCGTTGGATTTCGACGGCGAGCCGGTCAGCTAGTGCGGCGGCATCATTATCGGCCGAGAGGGAGATGGTCCGGACCAGAATTAAGCGATCCAGTTCGAAAATCAAAAGCTCGACATCTTGCCGGTTGATGTTGACGAGGATGCTGCGAGGTTGCTTTTCGAGGTCGACGAGTTTGCGCAGGAGGCCGGCGGCTGCGACGTGTCGGACTTGGAGGCTGGCGAGAGCCCAGCCTTGGTGTTTGACAGCCGTGTTGAGGCGGTTAAAGCTTGGCTGCGGCAGCGCCATGATCGACAGGCGTCGCGTTTCATCGCTACCCCGTTCGACCTCAAGAAAGTCGAGGCGGGCTTCGTCAGCATTCGCGAGGTGTTTGTGGGCCTCGTTGACGACAAGTCCGCTCAACTCGTCTTCGGAGGCCGGCGGCAAGGTCGCTTCGAATTCTTCGACATCTCCGCGGGGAAGGACGATGACGGCCCGGGAGTTTTTTGCTCGGAGTCGTTGCTTGAGTTCTGCGAGAAATGACTCGAAAGTTGGATCGGTTGCGACGGCCGCTGGCTCTTCGCTCTCTTTCCCGAGTTCGTCGGGGCGGATACGACCGATGGCCCGAATCACCAGTCGCCGGGCGGCTTGGCCTGCCCAGAGATAGCGCAGCTCTTCACGGTCCCATTCGAGGACGATCAGATTGTTGCTGTTGGGGACCATCAATGCCTCGGGTTATTTCGTTCGCGTCTTTTCCGAACCGGGGAGCCGAGTTGTCTGGTTTAGCTCGGGCAGGGGCCGGTCGCGGAGGTCTTTACAGTATAGTTGGCGCGGAGGAAAACTCGCGGCATCAATCATGAATTCGTCGCGGATGATCTGG
>JBJTQD010000178.1:0-3163 GCA_046075445.1 Planctomycetota bacterium | reverse complement strand
TGCGGTCTCTTCGTTCCTCATTTCCATCAGCCGGGCTTCGCGTCAGCCCCCGGTTCGGCAGCTAAAAAAACTGCTCTGGGCGCAGGTCTCCCGACCTCGCCCGCAGTGCGGGCTACGTTCGGAGTCGCGCATCACTTTAACCGCTGGTGGGTGCGCACCGCGGATTCTTTGCCTACTGATGTGAACTCGCCTTGCGGATGCGACCCACCCTACCACTTTTTCTTCCTCCGTCAGCCGGGTTTTCGTTTAGCCTGTAGCCGGAGCCCAAAGCCGCTAGGCTTTGGCGCAGGCGAGGCGAAGCACAAGTCGATCAAGCGTCACAAACCAACCGCCGCTTCTCAAGCGAAGCTCCCGTCGCGCAGCTCTAAACCCGAAAGATCTTCCGCTGCGCTTCAATCTCACCGAGCTGATACAGCTTCCCCTTGCCGCTGCCCGGGCAAACCTCGCAGGTTTCCTTCCATGCCGCTTCGGACTTCAAATTTGAATCCCAAAATGGCCACGTGCGGCACTGGCGTGGACGAGCCGCATAGACTTGGCACTTCCGCGCCTCGTTGTCAAAGAAAACGCAATCGCCATTTGGAAATTCGCGCAGGCTCTTTCGAATGCCTATCTTGCGAACGTAATACTTCTCGAACGTCTCAACGTCCTGGCCGATCGTTTCTGCGAGCTTCTCAATCTCCTCGGCATTCACCCAGACGTACCCCGCCCCGCCCGTGCAGCAATCGCCGCACTGCGAGCATTGAAAACGAAGTCCATCCTTGTACCACGGCTCAGCAGCACTCATTCGATTCTCTCCAAAGTCGGTAACGTCAGGGCTCGCGGCGGTAAGGCAAAAGCAGCTCGCTCCGTCTTACGCGAACGGGAACGCTTCAACTGTCTCGATGAGCATCCGCCGTCAAAGCGTCAGCTCAGGAAGCGATTTCGCGAATCGCCGCAGCTGCCTTTTTTATTTGCTCCGGCGTCGTCTGCCAACCGGGGCTAACCCGCAACGTCGGAATCGATTCGGCCCGCGGCCCGCCGCTGAGGGCGTGAGGAGAACAGTGCAAACCGGCTCGAACCTGAATTCCATACGCAGAATCAAGAATTACCGCGGCGTCGTGGACGTCATGGTCCGCAAACGTCAAACTCGCGATCCCGACCCGATTCGGACAATTTCGCTGAAAAACGGTAACCCCCGAACAGGAATCGAGCTCGCTCAGGAACAGTTCCAGCAATTCCCCTTCATGCCGCCCGATCGCCTCGACACCAACAGTTTGAACATAACGCAATCCATCGAGCAAAGCCCCCAGTCCGCCGACGTTCAGATTACCCGCCTCCAGTCGATGCGGGTAAGTCGCCGGTTGCTGTTCGGCTGTCGTCTCCGTTCCCGTTCCGCCTTGTCGCAGCGGCACCATCTCCTGAGCAACACGGCTCGACACAAACAAAAACGCAGTGCCGAGCGGTCCCATCAGGCCCTTGTGCCCAGCAGCCGCCAGCAGGTCGCACTGAATCCGTCGTACATCGATCGGCAATCGCCCCGCCGTCTGCGCCGCGTCAACCAGCAAGCTGACGCCGGCCTTGCGGCAGACTTGACCGATTTCCTCCAGCGGCTGAATCGCCCCCGTCACATTGCTGGCGTGGGTCACGCAAACCAGTCGCGTGTCTGGCCGAATCGCTTGCTCAATCGCTTGAGGAGAGACGAACCCGTTTTCTTCAGCCGAAACCAAAGTGTAGCGACCATTTTTTCGCTCGGCATCGAAGGCCACTGGTCGCAGCACCGAGTTGTGCTCAAGCGATGTGACCACAACATGATCACCTTGGCGAACATATCCATGAATCGCCAAATTCAGCGCATCGGTGCCGTTGTGGGCAAACACGATTTGGTCGTCAACTTGAGCCTGAACCAACTCACGCAACCCATTCCGGCACGCGGTCACGATTCCATCAGACTGGTGGCTGGCTGAATGCACGCCGCGTCCAGCTGCCCCGCCTTGGTCGCGATAGAAACTCGTCAGTGCGTCGAGCACCACGGCCGGCTTGGGCCAGCTCGTCGCAGCGTTGTCGAGGTAGATCCGTTCATGCATGGGGATTCAGTAAGCAGACCCCGGCCGCAAGCACCGGGGACATGACTTACTCTTTCAAAGCAAACGCGGCTTCAGTTAATTGGCCGCCGCATCATCCGCAACCGTCTTCAGCGGCGGGACAGCTGCGATCACACCACGGCGAGGAGTCGCGTTCTCAGTCCCCGGCACAACCCAAGGTCCCGGCGAACTCTCGTCGATAATTCGTTTCAACTCAGTCGAGTCGACCGATTCGATTTCCATCAAACGATTCGTCAGTGCGATTAGCGATGGCTTGCGGGCGTTGAGAATTCTCCGCACCCGTTCAACCGCATCAGCCACAATCCGCCGAACTTCGTCGTCAATCTCCTGAGCCGTCTTCTCGCTGTACATCCGGCCGTAATCTTCCGAGACCGCGCCGGACAGGAACGGACTGGTCCGAGTCTCTTTGAAGTTCAGCTTGCCGAGTTGGCTCATCCCAAACTGCATCACCATCGCCCGAGAAATATCGGTGACGCGTTCCAGGTCATTCTGTGCACCCGAGGAAATGTCTTCATAGATCAGCTCTTCGGCGATCGTCCCGGCCAGCAAAATCTGCAACTGGCTCTCCAGTTCGCTCTGCGTCATCAAATAGCGATCGTTATCCGGACGCTGCATCGTGTATCCGAGAGCCGCAATTCCGCGAGGAATGATTGAGACTTTGTGCACGGGGTCGGTGTTCGGCAAGCTGAACGCAACGAGCGCGTGGCCCGCTTCGTGATAAGCGACCCGCTGTTTCTCTTCGGGCGTCATCACCCGCTTCTTTTTCTCCAGCCCAGCCGTGACTCGCTCAACCGCTTCGTTGAACTCGATCATCCCGACGGAGGTCTTCTCATTACGAGCGGCCAGCAGAGCCGCTTCATTCACGAGGTTTGCCAAGTCGGCTCCACCAAAGCCAGGGCTGATCGCGGCGATCTTCTTGAGGTCGACGCTCGGATCGAGCTTCACATTTTTGACATGGACTTTAAGGATGTCTTCGCGGCCTTGAATGTCAGGGCGGTCGACAAGCACATGGCGGTCGAAGCGACCTGGCAGCATCAGAGCTTGGTCCAATGTCTCTGGCCGGTTTGTGGCACCAACGACGA
>JBJTQD010000177.1:0-3521 GCA_046075445.1 Planctomycetota bacterium | reverse complement strand
GTTCAATTTCGAGACATTCCTGATAGACCTCTTCCAGCAAGCCACCGCCCATTTGGTCATGGACTGCAAACGCCGCTGCGATTAACTCGTATCCTTCTTGTTTGTACAGATTCGCCATCACAGACTCCAAAGTAGAAAACGAAAGAGATGGCATCCCTGCAGGAAAAACCACATCCCTTTGGAGAGAATCTGAATGTTAAACACTTGTACACTAAACGAAAAGATAGGGTTGAAGGCTTATCAAGCCTTTTCCTCTCAATTTTCTCCTCCTCTGTTCCGGCTCTTCTAACTCCCCATCCTCTCTTCCTCCCCAACCAAACGAATTCCACTTGCCCCGCCTACTTCTATTCCACTTCTTATCAGCGGAAATCAGTGGTTCCCTTCTTCTTCATTTTTCTTCCATTAGTGCCAATTAGTGGTTCCCTTCCTCAACTCCAGATATCCGAGGTGCTGTCCCCTCCGGGAAAACGCATTTCGTGCGCTCTCGCGGGGCCGAGTGGTTCGCGCCCGAAGTCGACGAAGAACTTTGGATTGACTTGCATTCCACCTGCGGTGGTGTCGCAATCGATTTGGATTAGCCACGAGCCCTGCTCCTTGATGCCCGGATAGAACTGGTTGTCCCAAGGGCTGTAGAGCGAATTGGTCACATAGAGCCGCTTGCCGTCGAGGCTGAGTTGGAGCATCTGCGGGCCGCCGCTGAGTGGGCGGCCAAGCGAAGTCGGCTTGCCGAGTTGTCCGCCCAGCCAAACTTGGCCGGTCAATTTCGGCTTTGCTGGATCGCTGACGTCATACTGCCGGATATCGCCATGCAGCCAGTTGGCGAAGTAAAGGAAGCGATCGTCCATGGAGAGGACGAGGTCGGTGATTAGGCCGGGGACAGGCATGTCCCAACCAGGTACGTCTTTAACTGGATCGACGGCGATCACTTGGTCGGCTTTCCAACTGTCGCCCGACTTGTGCCAATGCCACATCGTGCTGCTGAGTGCGGCGCCGACGAAGCCGTGCGTGCTGTCGGGATTGTGATGGAAGCGGACTTCGAGGGGGATTAGCCCGTTGCTGCCGAGGTCGATCGTCTGCTCGATCTTCTTTTCCTTCCAGTTCCAGAAATGAATCTGCTGGCCATACTTGCCGGCTTGGACATCGGGCACCTTGAAGCCTTGAGCAACGGTATTCGGCGCGGCCCACTCGCTGCTGACCATCACGTTCTGCCGTGGCTGGTACCAGAAGTCGTAGCTGTATTTCATTCCGGTGGCGTCTTGCTCCCAGCGACCGAGAACTTCGAAATTTTGGTTCAGTAAGGCAAAGCCGCCTGGGCCATTACCGGCCGCGTCTCCCAAGCAGGAGATCATGATGTGTCCATCGGCGAGGCAATGAACCGTATGTGGAGCCGAGAGGTTGGCTTTGGTTTTCAGCTCATTCGGCTCGACCACTTTATGAATCTTCGGGGCTTTTGGATCAGCGGTGTCGACGACGTAGATTCGGCTGGAGGCGATCCCGGGCAGGAGCATGAAGCGGCGATGCTCACCGGGTTGGCCGTGGCAACTGCTGCAGGAGTTCCAGCCGAAATGGTGTAGCTCATCGCCGACGTTTAACATCGGCAAGCGATGGATCACCTGTCCGAACGTAGCGGAGGCGGGGTCGGCGTCGATCGTCGCCAAGTAGTCGGGTTGCTTGACGTCGGTGCCGGTGTAAATCGCCGGGACGTAGAGGAGCGTCTCGCGCGGTGACTTGATCGCATCGGCTACCGTGGCCCAAGTCCGGTCGCAGCAGTCGGCTTCTTTGTCTTGTTCCTGACTTAAGGCTTGAAGCGCCGAGCCACTCATCATGGCAAGTCCGAGGCTGGTCGCCGCTGTAGTCTTAATAAAGTCGCGACGTTGCATGGTCTGGTTCCTTTTATCTGCTGGAGTTGCTCGAAGCCCGGGTGGGGAACTTCGAGCGGTGACCTCGTAGTGAGTTATTTTCTGTGATTTTCAGGATGAAATGCCCGTCCGCAACGGGACTGCAGGTTTAGCTAGCAATTGGTTTGAATCTTTACAAAAACAAAAACGTAGGTTCCCCCCGAAAAAATGACGAAAAGAGGAAAGTCAGACCCGCCCGATAAAAGTTGTTTTTCAAGGCCATGATCCTCCTGTCGGGAGCGAGTATCTATGTTTGCAATCAATTCAAAACGTTGCGATACGATTGCGATTGCCTACCTGATTGGGGTCATTGTCTGTTCGTCTCTAACTGCTCAGGAGGAGCCTGGGACCCTGTTCCGCTGGAATTCCTCGGCTGAGCCCAAGGGAGGTCCGCCCGGTTGGGATGAGCCGCTGGCGAGCGACCGTCCGGACTTTACTGAAGCCTCCTGTACCGTGGGGCGCGGAGTCCGGCAGTTGGAAATGGGTTACACCTTTTTCCACGACAAAGAGGGGACCGACTCGCTTCAGGCTCATTCCTATCCTGAGTTTCTCTATCGCTACGGAGTGCTTGCTGATTGGCTCGAGTTACGGGTTGGCTGGTCTTACAACTCGGAGCGTTTGACCGTGAGCGGAACTTCGGGAACTGCTCATGCGGCTGATGATCTCTATCTCGGAGTCAAATTAGGGCTGACCCCGCAGCAAGGTTGGCTGCCGGAGATGGCGATTGTTCCGCAGATGATCGTGCCGGTTGGTGGCGAATTTTCCGCGGGGAGAGTTCTGCCCGGTGTGAACTGGCTTTACGGCTGGGATTTGACCGACTTCTGGTCGCTTGGTGGCAGCACGCAGTACAACATCTCAGTCGACGAACTGACTGACAAAGTGCACGGTGAGTTTGCCCAAAGCTTAACTTTGGGTCAATCCTGGCATCCCCGACTCGGCAGCTATACTGAGTGGTTCATGCTTTCACCGAATGGAGCTGAAACCGAAGTGACTGAGCATTACTTCAATGGTGGCTTTATCTTTCGCGTGACCAACAACTTTCAGTTGGATATTCGAGCTGGCACGGGGTTGAGCGGACAAGCAACCGATTTCTTCAGCGGTTTGGGAGCGGTCACTCGTTTCTGAAAATTCACCTTTGGGAGAATCCGCAATCAGCACGCGACTTTTGAATGAGCGTGGCCATCGCGGGACGAGGCCAGAGCGAGGAGGTTTTGCGATCCAATCGCTCAGCCAATTAGTACCGGGGACTTACACTGTTTCACTTGGCGAATACCGCGAAGTGAGGTGTACGGGATCCGGCAGTATCGATTCAAAGGCCCTATTTGTCGACGGTCATGACAACTCGAAACCCTATCGTGCGGAGTTTGACACCTGAAGCAACGGCCTCGCGGTGTGCTGAGCGGCAGCTGGAGGCGAACGACTCGGACCAGTTTCCGCCGCGAGAAACGCGTCGCCGTCCATTAGGCGGGCCAACTGGATCGCTCAAACTCTCCTGAGAGTACTTGAGATGATAGTCAAGACACCATTCGCTCACATTGCCGTGCATGTCGTGCAGCCCCCAGGCGTTGGGTTGTTTCTCACCAACAGGGTGGGTGGTTTGCCCCGAATTGTCAGCGAACCAGC
>JBJTQD010000176.1:0-6769 GCA_046075445.1 Planctomycetota bacterium | reverse complement strand
GGCCACCACCCGACCTCGCGTCGGTGGAGCCATGACTAGCCAGCTACAAGAACGCCCAAACAATTTTTCTCTTCAGATCGAATCCTCGCCCGCGTCCACCACATCGGTGCGGCTCTTCGCCCCGACAGGGCGCAATATCTTAGCGTAGGGTAAGCGAGGCTCTGCGAGCGCAACCCTATGTACACGTAATAAAATAAACTTCCGAAGGTCGAACCGAACGTCGCCGCCTTGCGGCACAGGCGGTTCGACGCGGAATCGCATTCACGCTAAACCAAATCACGGAAGGCCACTACCCGACCTCGCGTCGGGTGGTGGCCAAATGCTCTCATGCGCTCACGTGGCAAACCAAAATCGGCTAAACCGACTTCAAGCCGACGACTTCAAAACCCTTGCGGTATTCTTTGCTGATGAAGCCCTGAGCTTCGGGGCAATTCTTGGCCTCGAGCTTCTGTGCGTCCCATTCGAATTTCTTCCCCGAACGGAAGGCAACAATTCCGAGCAGCACGGTCTCGGTGAGCTTGCTGGCGTAATCGAAATTACAGGTTGTCGGCGAACCGGTGCGGCAAGCTTGCAGCCATTCGTTCCAGTGACCGATCGAGTCAGGAATTGTCGGCTCGGGAGCTTTGAACTCAGCAAACTTTTCTTTCGGCAGCAGATGGCGTTGACCATAGTCGGCAACAAGCATCCCGTCAGCTCCAACAAACAGAATCCCCAGTCCCCAGTCGGCGAGCGAATGGCCGAAACCATCTTGGGCTTGCTTGACGAAATCGAAATTCTGTCCGCCATCGGCCCAGTGCAACTTGATTTCGCCGAACTGCTTGGTGTTAAACCCGTAAGTCGCTTTGGACCAAGCTGCGGCGCCGTCAGGATGAACTTCAGGCCCTTCGCATTCAACCCAAGTTGGATGGTCGAGCTCCAGCGCCCAGAAAGGCAAGTCGACGACGTGACAGGCCATATCGCCAAAGGTTCCCGCTCCGAACTCCCAGAAGCGTCGCCAATTGGCCGGATGAATATTGTCGCAGTAAGGACGACTCTTGGCTGGACCAAGCCACAGGTCCCAGTCCAGCGTTGCGGGAGCCGGACCAGCCGACTGCTGGAAGCGGCCATCCGACCAGCCCTTATTGCACCAGCAGTAGACTTCGGACACTTTGCCGATCGCCCCGCCGCGAACCAGTTCAACAACGCGCCGATAATTTCCCTCGGCGTGAATCTGCGTACCCATTTGGGTCGCGACTTTGGCTTGAGCCGCCAAGTCCCGAATGGCCCGCGCTTCGGCAACGGTGTGCGTCAGCGGCTTCTCGCAGTAAACGTGTTTTTTGAGTTGCAAAGCCACGCTTGTCGCCGGCGCGTGGGTATGGTCGGCAGTCGAAACGACCACCGCATCGATGTTGTTCGCTTCCTTGTCAAACATCTCGCGATAGTCGCGGAACTTCTTGGCCTGCGGGTGAGCCTCACAAGCGGAGTTGAGAAAGTTCTCGTCGACATCGCACATCGCGACCCAATTCTCGCCCGCCATTTGGTCGACGTTGTGCCGCCCTTTGTTGCCAACGCCGATTCCCGCGAGGTTCAATCGCTCGTTCGGCGAGCGGCTCGGCGCAGCCCAACCATTGCCCGCATAAATCGCGGCGGCCAGCCCTCCGCTGACTTGCAGTGAGCGACCGATAAATTGGCGACGATTCAGTTGCTTGGACATCAGCAGTTCCTTTCAAAAGGAGAGCTTGGGATTATCTCAATCAAGGTTGAGCGAGAGATGATTTAACGTTAGGCGCCGTATTTCTCCATCCGCCCCGCATTGGAAAGCGCCAGCGGCATCAGATACTTGGCGGCGAACTGGCCCAGTCCACCGCGGAGGGCAGCTGACTCGCTGAACTCGCGGCAACCATCCGGTCGACAGCAATCAGAGACTAACAGCGTCGGAACCGGATGCCAACTATGCGACTTGAGGTAAGACGGCGTGCTGTGATCTCCGGTCACGATCAAAACCGCCGGAGAAAGCTCCGCAATTCGGGGCATGACCGCATCGAGATTTTCGATCTGCCGAACCTTCTCTGCGAAATTCCCATCCTCACCCGTGCTGTCGGTGTACTTGTAGTGGAGAAAGAAAAAGTCGTACTTATCCCAATTGTCGCGAAGCACATCGACCTGCTCTGCGAGTGTCTTGGCACTGCCGACCAGTTGCATCCCGACGAGTTGAGCGAGTCCCTTGTACATCGGGTAGACCGCGATCGCCGCCGCTCGCAATCCGTAAACTTCTTCGAACGAGGGAAGGGCAGGGCGAGCCGCAAAGCCGCGAAGCGTCAAACCATTCGCTTTCTTTTCGCTCTTCAACAACACGGTGGCTTGCCGCACAAACTCCGCGGCGACTTCAGCCGTCCGCTGACTAGCCGCATCGCGAGCCACCGGCTGCAGGGGAGCAACCCCAGTCGCTTGCGGGTCGGTGTCGTTCACTTCGCCCGACAATCCCTTACCGCGAAAGACCACGACAAAGCGATGTTCTTTGACCGGGCGGACGAAGACTTCGACTCCGGGGATCTTCACCGCATTCAGGCGTTCAGCAATCGGAGCACTTTCCTCGCTGGCAATTCGTCCAGCGCGGCGATCAGAAATGAGTCCCGCTCCATCGAGTGTGCAGAAGTTGCCTCGAGCGGCGACGTCACCTTCCTGCAAGTTAAATTGGATCCCGGTCGCCTCAAGCGCCCCGCGACCGATGCGATATTTCAGCGGGTCGTAGCCAAACAGTCCGAGGTGCCCCGGACCGCTGCCGGGACTAATCCCAGGGAAGACGGGAATCGACGAACCCTGAACACCACGCTGAGCCAAACTGTCCAGATTAGGAGTCCGAGCCGACTCCAACTCCGTTTTTCCACCTGGTTCCATCGGCAAGCCACCCAAGCCGTCGGCGACCAGCATCACGATCTTGGAATCATTCTTTTTGTGAAGCTCGCGGGTCAGTTCGTGGATGTCCACTGAATCCATATCCAAAGTTCCTCGGACAGCAGTTCATTTCAAATAGCCGGGCCGCGAGAATTTCCAGCGTCCCTGACGAGTTGTTCAGCAGCCGATATCATAACGCTCTCGAAAGCATCGCGGCACCCGACTAAACTCCAGCGTGGCTCATTAAAACGGCACTCTCGCCGGCTTGTTGTCGCTTGCATCTGGAACTCCTAAAGCTCTTTCTTTACCCTGACCCAACTCATGCCGACTCGTATTCTCACTGTGCTCGGAACTCGCCCTGAAGCGATCAAGCTCGCGCCGGTGATCCTCGAGCTAGCTAATCGCCCCGAGTTCAATTCCCGCGTTTGCTCGACCGGCCAACACCGCGAGATGCTTGATCAAGTGCTCAATCTGTTTGGTATTCGCCCGGACTGGGACTTGGGCATCATGAGCGCGGGGCAATCGCTTGCTCAGGTTACGGCTCGGGCTTGCGAGGGACTGGACCAAGTGATGCGCGAGTACCAGCCCGAGGTGGTGCTAGTTCAAGGCGACACGACGACCGCTTTCGTCGGCGCCCTTGTCGCGCACTATCACCGCGCTGAAGTTGGCCACGTGGAGGCCGGGCTGCGGACTGGAAATAAATTTGCCCCGTTCCCCGAAGAGATGAATCGGCGTCTGGCAACTCAACTGAGCGACTGGCATTTTGCTCCGACCTCGCATGCTCGCGACTTGCTGCTCCGCGAGCACGTTGCGGCCGATCGAATTCTGGTCACAGGGAACACGGTGATCGATGCACTGCTGCTAACCCGCGAGCGAGTTCGGACGCAGCAGCCCCAACTGCCGACAGACTTGACGCACATTGGCGAGCAGCGCCCCTTCGTGCTCGTGACGGGTCACCGCCGCGAGAGCTTTGGCGAGGGCTTTGAGAGCATCTGCAGAGCAATTCGCCGAGCGAGCGAAAAATTTCCCGACTGGGATTTCGTCTATCCAGTTCATTTGAATCCAAATGTTCAGGAGCCGGTGAACCGAATTCTCGGTGGCTTGCCGCGCGTCAAACTGGTCGCCCCGCTCGCTTATGAGCCGTTTGTCTGGCTGCTCGACCGATCGACGATCGTGCTGACCGATTCCGGTGGGGTTCAAGAGGAAGCCCCATCGCTGGGCAAACCAGTCCTCGTGATGCGGGAGACGACCGAGCGCCCCGAAGGGGTTATCGCCGGGAATGCTCGGCTGGTCGGCACCGCAGAGGAGTCGATTTATCGCAACCTCAGTGAATTGATCGAGCGACCCGACGCCCGAACCGCGATGGCGAGCGTCCGCAATCCCTATGGCGATGGGACCGCTGCTCGTCAGATTGTCGATTTTCTTGCACAATGAGGGCCTGACAATTCGAGCATGACTCCCGCCTCGAAGCTGGTTCGGGGCGGATGAGATGAAAAGGATTCCAGAGACTGCGGGATGCGAAAATCATGAATGCGGCAGAGCTGAGTGCGGCGATTCGCGAACGCGTCGTGTTGATCACCGGCGGAACGGGTTCGTTTGGCCGAACGATGGTTGAGCAACTGGTTCGCGAGGGATGTCGCGAAATTCGAATCTTCAGCCGCGATGAGCTGAAACAAGAGCAGATGCGCCAGGAACTGGATTGCGACCGGCTGCGGTTCTATCTCGGCGACGTGAGAAATTTTGCGAGCATCGATCACGCCATGCACGGCGTTGATCTGGTCTTTCATGCGGCCGCCTTGAAGCAAGTTCCATCGTGCGAGTTTTTCCCGATGGAAGCCGTGGAGACCAACGTTGCGGGGAGCTCAAACGTAATCGAGTCGGCGATCAAGCACCGGGCAAAGAGCGTTGTCTGCCTCGGCACCGACAAAGCAGTCTATCCCGTCAATGCGATGGGAATGACCAAGGCGCTGATGGAGAAGGTGGCTCAAGCGGCAGCTCGACGACTCAAGAGCGACGAGACTCGGGTCAGCTGCGTGCGCTACGGAAATGTGATGTACTCGCGCGGTAGCGTGATCCCGCTGTTCGTCAAGCAAATCAAATCTAGCCAGCCGATCACGGTGACCGAGCCACAGATGACTCGCTTCATGCTTCCGCTGTCAGGCTCAGTCGACTTGGTCAAGCTTGCGCTGCTGCGAGCCAACCAAGGTGATGTATTTATCAAGAAAGCCGCGGCCGCTTCGATTGGGACTCTCGTTGACGCGTTACAGGCGATCTTTCGCACCTCACTGCCGGTCGTCACGATGGGAATACGACACGGCGAGAAACTGCACGAGACGCTCGCGAGTGCGGAGGAGTTGAGCCGCGCGGAAGACCTGGGAGACTATTTCCGAATCCCGATGGATGGGCGAGAATTGAATTACTCCAAGTACCTTTCCGAAGGCGACCCGGCAATCGCGAGACAGAAGGATTTCAGTTCCGCCGATTCGAGTCTGCTGTGTACCGATCAGCTGAAAGAGTTGCTCCTTAGCCTGCCCGAAATTCAAGCCGAACTCTGAGTATCAACTCAAAAAATCTCTTAGTTTAAGCAATGTTGACTTTTACCTAGGAAACCCCAGTCATGAAAGCTCTTAGAATACCCGTGCCTTTGGTGGCACTGTTGTTTGCCTTGTTTTGCCAATGGGCCAATCACCCGTGTCTGGCGCAAAGCCTGAAGTACGTTCCCGAATCGACGAGCGTTGCGATCCAATTTCGGGCTAAAGCGGCAATGGCCGAGCCGGCGATGATGTTTCTGCCCAAAGAGTTGATCGACGTCTTTGGCAAGAAGGAGCTGGGTCTGGACTTGATGCAGCTCGATCGATTGTTGCTTGTGGTCGATAAGCTTGAGAGCTTCCAAACACCCGAACCGCCTGGATTTGCGATCATTGCCGAGTTTGCGACTCCGCAAACGATGGGTGGCCGAATGACCGAGGAGATTCAGTCGGTCAATGATAATGGCCAAACCGTCTGGCGAATCGACCAGGAGATGGAATTACGGCAAATCAATCCGCAGACACTCGTTATTGGGATGCCTGAGTTCGTTGCCGAGGTGCTTGCCGCCAACAATCAAACCAGCACAGTGGCAAAGGGACTGCTCGCGGCAGACAGCGCCGAACAGTTGACGATCATCGTCGACATGGCGTCCATGCAACCGGCTCTCGAAGAGGTCCTCCCGCCTGAGGATCAGATTCAAGCTCCCTTCCAAGGGCTCGTCGAGATCCCTCAGCTGATCTCTCAAATCACACTGCGCCACAGTTGGAAAGAGAAGGGGCGCTCGCTTCTGCGGCTGGAGGCTGACTCGGCTGCCAATGCCGACAAGCTCGAACGGTCGCTTCGTTCGTCAATCAACAGTTTTCGGACCGTGGCGGTGCCGGCTCTGCTCAACGAGATGCAACTCCCCGATGAAGACTACCAACAAGCAATGGTCGCCTTCATCGACCGGTTGGCTGAGGAATTTAAAAACGGAATCAAGAATTCCCGCGCGGGAAATGGCTTGGTGATTGACTTGTCTAAAAACCAACAATTTTCGTCAACCGCCGTGATTGGAACTCTGGTTGGCTTGCTGCTTCCAGCTTTTCAACGGGTCCGCGAGGCAGCTCGCCGAACTGATTCACAAAACAACATTCGGATGCAGATGCTTGCAATTCTCAACTATCACGATGCGATGAATCGACTGCCGGGCCAAGCAATCACGGATGCGGCGGGCAAGCCGCTGTAGAGCTGGCCTTCATCCAAATAGGGCAGAATGGCCACTCGCCAACTCAGCAGCGGCTTGCCCGCCGCATCCGTGATTGCTTGGCCCGGCAGTCGATTCATCGCATCGTGATAGTTGAGAATTGCAAGCATCTGCATCCGAATG
>JBJTQD010000175.1:0-2957 GCA_046075445.1 Planctomycetota bacterium | reverse complement strand
GCAACGCCTCAGGGACGTGCCAAGAATATCACCTCACATTCCAAATCACCTCACGCCCCCAAAAACTCAAACCCCATACCAGTAACTAACAACCAACAACCAACAACTTCCTCCTCTCTTCCTCTCTCCGGCCTCTGCGTTCTCTGTGTTTACCCTCTTCCCCCGCAAACTTTACCCCACCAACAAAACCCGTTCACGCAAAAATCTTTCGCTAATCCCTGCAGCGACTACGGCCATCGCTCGTTTGCGCGAAATCCTTAGAAATCATTCGAGTTTCAGCCAATTGCCTGAGCGGTTCATCGCATAATTAGCCGTCGAGCCGTTTGGCTTGGCACGTTCGTCTCTCTGTTGTCCCGGCGTCAATCGCTGGAAGTAATGGCCATGAATCGGAACTGGGTTCAAATCTTCGTCGGCGCTACAGCACTGACCGGTGCGTTTTTTTTCGGATCGGTCATGCAACGGCGACATGGCGATCTCGATAAGAAAACAGCCGCTCAGCCGATGCTGGAGGACGAAGACCTCGTTTGGCAGAAGACGCCATCGCTGACCACGGAGGAATCGAATCCCCGTCCGCAGCCAATGGTCTCTGAACAGGACACAACTGCCAAGCCAGACAACGCCGCAGCAGAAAAAGCCAATCCAGCCCAATCGCGGTCGAGCGTCTCGGACTCAGCCTCGGTGAAGCCGCAGTCGGAAGAGCAAGTCACGCGGAAGGTTGTTCAGCCCGACTTTTCGCGCTGGGCCAATTCTTCTCCGCCAACCGGAGCGAATGAGAGCGTTGCCGAAGCCGCTCCGATGTTGCCGCTGGGCAAGACTCCGCCACTGCTCGACCAGCCGGCTCAGCCCTCTGGTCCTCTCAGCCCGGCACCGAGTCGCTTGCTCGACCAGCCACTCGCTTTGAGCCCCGAGCCAACTCCAGAACACGATCCCTGGACGGCTCCACTTTCCTCTGTTCTGCTCAAGCCACCGGTCGCAAAGTCAGAAGAGACTCGGCTACCACCTACCGCTGCCGCAGCGATCCCTGGCTCCCAAACGGAAGCAACGCCCGCACCGATGCTGCCTGCCGCTGCGGCTCCGGCTTCAAACGCAACTGGTCCATCGACTCAAGCCACCCCCAATTCGCTGGTTCCGGTCCGCCAACCGGGGACGAAAAAGCTGGAGGTCGATACCGACTCATTTCGCATACATGTCGTGCGAGCGGGCGATACATTGCAATCCCTCGCCCAGAAGTACTACGGGAAAGCGGACTTCTACCTCGACATTTATCTGGCCAACCAAGACCAGCTCACCAGCCCGATCAATTTGCCTGCCGGCAAAGCTCTAAAAATTCCGGACTACAGCAAATGACCAACCGCAAACGCCCTGCGCTCAAGCGATGCACTTCGAAATCGAGTGCGGAAAAAAGGCGTTCGACTTCCGGGTCCAAGACTTTTTCAACTCAGCCGGCACACGCAACGCCGGTCTGTCCCTCAAAGCGTTGCCAACTTGGCTCAATAATCAGCCTGTTTCAGCCGGGCGTGACTTATTACTTGCCGTCCGCTCGCTCGACCGCGACTCGAATTGACTCCAAGTAGACTGCGGGATTAGCTCGGAACCTAGCTCGCGTTTCCTCGTTGTCGAACAGCACGACTTGCTGCTTTCCGAGACGAGTCATAAAGACACCGTGAGCTTTCTTTCCGTCCTGCAGCCGACCCTGTTCATGAAAGATAACCGGGTCGTAGCCAGCTAGAAGCGGGCTGTAGGAGTCAGGGTCGCGAAGGAACTCGGCTTGAGCTGCATCGCTGGCAAACAGGTACAGTCGACCGCGGTGCATCGCTCCATACTGCTCGCTACCTTTGACCCACTTGGTCTCCTTGAGCAGCGTGACCGGGCAATCACCTTCCAACGCTGGCGCGGGGCTGGTCTCAGAGCCACTGGTCAACATCACACCGGAGCCAGCCGCTGAACTTCCGGATGTTGAGCTGATTGCGGAGCCGTTCATTTGTTCGATCTGCGGAGCAGAGACCGCAGCGCTCGCGGGGTTCGATGAATTGGGGAGAGCGAACGGATTCGAGATTTTTTCGGGTGCCACGGGAGTGGTGTTGGATGCTGGCGTAAGGGGTTGGTTGACCCGGGCTTCGGCAGTCATCGGCGGAGACACGACGGCTTGGGGCATAACACCGCTGCTGGACTGTGAACTGAATTTCGGAGCAGATGCAGCCGGTGAAAGTGGCCGCTGTTGTTCGAAAGCGGTGAACTCCATTTGATCAGCCGGCTGGCTATTTACTTTCGTCAGTCGGTCATAGAGTTGCTGCTTCTCGTTGAGGACAGCTTCACCCACTTTTTGCACGGCTTCTTTTGAGCGGGCAACGTCATCGAGCATTTGCGTGTAGCCGCTCGCCTCGCTCGGGCTGTTTCGCTTTTGGATCACTTTTTCGCTGGTCGTGATGACCACGTCAGTCGGAAGCGTCTTTACCCCAAATTCAGCCGCGAGTTGGGGATTTTGATCAATGTCGATTCGCACGGGGACAACAGACTCGTTCAGTTTGCGGATGACGGCTGGATTGCGAAAGACAAAGGTCTCGACTTCCTGGCAAGGGCGACACCAACTCGCGCCGAAGTGCAAGAGGATTGGCTTTCCGCTTTTCGTTGCCTCGATTTTGGCGGCGGCCAAGTCCGGGGCCCACTTAATCTCCTGAGCCGCAGCGGCGGAAGCGAGGATTAGGAGCGTTGAGAGGCAAGTGATAGCATTCCGGTGCATGCTGCCAATGTGCATGATGGCACCATTCCTTCAAGTAAGCCTGAGGTAAGTCGTTATGGGTTGGTATCGGTAAGTGCCACTGGCAAAGTTTGACGGTTAGGGAAAATCTTTTGAAGAATTCATCTCGAATTATCAGGCTGGCAATTCCCAAAGACTCGGTTGGCAAAGATTCCCGGGTTAAAGGGGGCAAATGCTTGACAGCGGGGGCAGGGCGGGC
>JBJTQD010000174.1:0-7236 GCA_046075445.1 Planctomycetota bacterium | reverse complement strand
TTTACGGAGTCAGCGGCTTAAAGACCCACGCTAAGCTTTGCGTCGTCGTGCGCCGTGAAAAAGGTGGCATTAAGCGCTACGTGCATTTCGGTACCGGGAATTACAACGAGGTCACAGCGAACCTGTACAGTGATGTCAGCTTTTTGACCAGCGACGCTCAATTGGCGATGGATGCAGTCCATGTGTTCAATGCCATCACAGGACTCTCGGTTCCTCAGACGCTGGAGAAATTGAGTCTCGCACCGATTAATCTGCGGGAAAGCCTGCTCGACTTGATTGAAATTGAGACTGCCAATGCCGAGGCGGGAATCCCGGCGGAGATTGTCGGCAAGCTCAATTCCCTGGTTGACCAGCGGATGATCGATGCGCTTTACAAAGCCTCACAAGCGGGCGTGAAGGTGCGGCTGAATATCCGCGGGATCTGCTGTCTCCGTCCGGGTGTAAAGGGGCTGAGCGAGAACATTCGCGTGACGAGCGTTGTCGATCGGTTTCTTGAGCATTCGCGGATCCTTCAGTTCAGGCATGGCGGCGACCAGAAGCTCTTCATCGGCAGCGCGGACTGGATGACGCGTAATCTGGACAGGCGGATTGAGTTGCTGATCCCGATTGAGGACCCAGCCTGTCGGCAGCGACTGAGCGATGCATTGGAGGCTTACTTTAAAGACAACGTTTCCGCTTCAGAATTGCGGTCCGATGGAACCTACCGCCGCGTGCCCGTTCGCAAGAAAGGCGAGTTCCGCAGTCAGGCTTATCTGTATGAGCAGGCTCAAACGCTCTACGAGAATGTGACCAATCCGCGAACGACGGTCTTCCGGGCTCACCGGAGTAATGACTGAGCGGGAACCACTGACCTGAACTGATGAGTGAGGAGGGGGAAGCAGAACCACTGATTAGCACTAATCAAAAGGAATGGAAAGCAGAACCACTAACTAACGCTAATGAGTGAAAATGAGGAAAGGGAAGTGGTTGGGAGAAGCGAGAAGGGGACGAAGGGTTAGAGGAGAGGGTAGTAAGAGTAAGCTTACCTTTTGGTGAGCCGAGATGGTGGAAATTACTTGGTGAGTGGCGTTGAGGGACGTTTAGGGATGATGGGTGAGTTTGTTGTTTAGGCTTGGTCTTTGATGTGGACCCAGGTGTGAACGTGGGGTTTGCCGCGGAAGTACCAGACCATCGAAGGCCCGTCGATTTGCCAGACGTCATAAAGTTGGTCTTCGCCGATATTCTCTTGGGCGTACCAGGCGATTTGGAGTTTGTCCCAGCCTTGTTGGTCAATCAAGGCGAGTGATTCTTTGCGGTCGGCTTCGCGGAATGGAGCCAGCAAGTCGCTGAGGACATTCTTGGCGAGTTCTTTTTGGTCAGCGGAAAACTCAGAGAAGGGCAGGCCTTGAAGTCGTTCGCGACCCGTGAGTTTCAGTGTGTCGGCGCAGTGCTCGCCGCGTGAGATATCGAGAAGGGCGAGTTTGCGCTGTTTGCCGTCGAGTGCTTCGAAAAGTTGACCCGCGCGTTGAGCTTGGAACCAGTAAAGATTACCTGGGTGATCAGCTGTTTCGTCGAAGCTCTCTGCGGCATGTCCATAGAAAATCGGTCCGCCAAAAGCGGTGCCCGTTGAGCTGTCGCCGTCACAGCGGCGGGTCACGTGTCGACCAGTGAGGACAAATTCGAACTTGCCGCTGCCGGGCTGGCCGAATAAAGCGACGGAGCATCCGCCAAAACCGCCGATATCGACGCCGTCGTGTTCGACTTGAGCCAAGACCTTTTCCGCGTACTCATTGCTGTGGAGCTGGAGGAAGATTTGTTTGATCAAGTCTTGCTGTTCGGCGTTGAAATCCTTGTTGATCCGAGCCGGAGTGATATGCCAGTTGGCGTCGACTTGGCGACGGAGTGGGTTTTCGAAATCAAAGCAGATCAGCTTTCGCTGGGGCTCATTCAGGCTGGTGAATAGTTGTTGGACGAGGGTTTCGCTATCGGGAGCGAGAAGGTTACCGAGCGGCGCGGCGGCGGTAATTGAGTTGCCGGTCAATCCAACGGCTGCGCCGACGAGTGCGGCTCCACCTGTGGCGAGAAATTGCCGGCGATCGGGCGAGGAGCTGCGGAGGGGAATTTTTGGCTGCATGTTGAGAGCTCCAGTGAGATTCGCTGGGATGATTTCTGAATTCGATTAGAGCAGCTGGATAGCAGCAACGCAAATTTTCGTGGAGCTCACCATTGAAATGTCATTTGGCTTGTTCGAGTAGATGCACTTTGTTGATCGCGAGGCCCGGAATTAGTTCGACTTTTCCGTCGGGCCACGCAACTTCAAGATCGACAGTGCCTTGGTGAGTGCCCAAGCCAAAGTGAATCGCCAAGTCGTTTTGATTGCCTTGACCGGTGCCTGCTTCGACTTGTCGCGCGAGGATTTTGTCGGCGAGCTTGAGGCGCGCTTGGGCTCCGGTCGCTGAGGTATCGCTGGTTGTACCATTGCCGCGCAGTTGCAGGCCGAGCCAATTTCCTGCGGGGGATTGGTTGACGAACAGTTTTCCTGCTGTGACCAGATCGAGATCGCCGTCTTGGTCGAAGTCGCTCCAAGCCGCTTGGTACGTCGGCGGGAGTCCGCCCAATTGATTTGGTTCGGTTTGGTCTGAGAAAGTAAAGTTTCCGTCGTTACGAAACAGGACTGGGTTATTCTTGCGACCGAAGGAAGCGGTTTCGTAGACGGTGGTAAAGAAGAGATCGAGATCGCCATCGTTGTCATAGTCGCCGGCTGCGGGGCTGGCGTATGATTCTTGGTAGAACACGCCGCAGGTGCCGAGGTCTTCGAAGGTGTATTTCATTTCAGCTCCCTGGTTGCGGAGGAATTTCGATTTCGGCTGGTCTCCGCGACGATCGACGTGTGCGAAGTTGCCGACGAACAGGTCGAAGAGGCCATCTTGATTGAAGTCGCCCCAAGCCGAACCGATGGTGTGGCCGCCGTTAAAGCCTTCCGAGGTGCCAAGAGCATTGGCTTGGGCGGCTATGTCGGTGAGGTTGCCTTTGCCGTCGTTTCCCCAAAGTTGATTGGGCTGGAGTCGATAGTTGGAAACGTAGATATCCAGGTCTCGATCTTGGTCAAAGTCGCAGGCCGAGATGCCGCGAGCTCGATGGCGCGAGTCGTGCCAAGCAAGCCGATACGACTTGCCGGCTTCGTTAAGGTAGAGCAGGTCGGGGAACGTGAGCTGATTTTCCCAATCTTCGAAGCCGCCGATGTAGATGTCGACAAAGCCATCGCGATTAAAGTCACCGGCGCAGGCACCGAGTGAAACGGTGCGTGTTTGGTCCTGTGGCAACGCGAGGGTGGCTAGAGGAGCAAACGATTTACCCTGATCGTTGCGGTAGACGGTGAGGTTCGACCAGGAAATCAAATCTGGATAGCCATCGTTATCGACATCAGCGGCGATCACCTCGCCGAATCCGCTGGCGAGTTGACTGAATCGTTGGCCCTTTTCGTTTTTCCAAACCGTTCCGCCAGAGCAGAGGTCGGTCCAGCCATCTCGGTCGAGGTCTACCCAGCAAGCTTGAGAAGCGGAGAGTTGCAAGCCGAGGTCGGACGAGCGGTCGATGAAGCGTGGCGGTTCTTGAGCCGAAAGGAGCAGCGGGCTGAGCAGGAGTAGCGATAGTGGAAGCAGAGTTAGGTGCAGGCTCGGCATGATTGAGACTTCTGAAGGCATTCGATTTTAAGTTAGTGGGATTTCGTTGCGATTTTATCGGTTGGCGTGTTCGGATGATATCAGCGAGTTTTTGGGGGGGCGGTTCGACCTCTGTAATTTTTTTGCGTTCTCTAACCCGGGGTGGCGCGGCCGAGACGCTGCGAGTTTTGCGGGCGCTGGCGAGAAGAGCCGGGGACTTAGGGGGCGTGGAGATGAGCTTCACCAAGCCCTTCGCAGAGCGTCAGGGACGTGCGACGTGGAATTGGTGGTGCTTGTATTTCTTAGCCGGGGCTTCGTGCCAGCCTCCGGTTCGGCGGCGCGAGTGGGTATCGCAACGAAGGGCTGTAGCTGGCTAGTCATAGCTCCACCGACTCGAGGTCGGGTGGTGGCCCGTGTTGTTGTTTTGTATTCGTTTAGTCCGGCTCTTTCGTTTAGCCCGTAGCCAGCGGCGAGGCGAGGCGCAAGTGGATCGCGCGGTACAAGTCTGCGGTCCTCTTCTCCTTCTCAGCCGGGTCCTCGCGCCAGCCCCCGGTTCGGCAGCGCAAGTGGGTCTCGCAACGACGGGCTTTAGCAGGCTAGTCATGGCTCCACCGACACGAGGTCGGGTGGTGGCCCGTGTTGGTGTTTAAAAAAAGAGTCCTGACACCTTTTTTCCTGCGGCCGTCGCGGTGCAAGAAACGGAACCCGCTTAGGCGTGAGAGTTCGTGTTTATCGCCGATTCAAAGGCGAGTATACTGACCTAGGCCAGTGCTGAACTGAATTTAAGGAAAATGTCCATGGACCTAAGTCGCGTGCAAGCGATTGTCGAAAAACAAGCGGGGAGACCGGGGGCGACGCTTCCGATTCTCCACGACATTCAGGCTGAGTTAGGCTACATCTCAGACGAAGCGATTGCCGTGGTCGCTGAGGGGCTGAACCTCAGTCGAGCCGAGATCTTTGGCGTGGTCACGTTTTATGCGGACTTTCGCCGCGAGCCGGTGGGTAAAAATTTGGTCCAAGTTTGCCGCGGTGAGGCTTGTCAGGCGATGGGCGGGCGGAAGCTGGAAGAACACGCTTGCCGAAGTTTGGGCTGTGAGTTCCATCAGACGACGGCCGATGGATCGGTCAGTTTGGAACCGGTTTTCTGTCTTGGCAATTGTGCCTGCTCTCCAGCGATTCGGATCGGGGATGAGATTTACGGTCGAGTCGATGAGAGTCAGTTCGATGAGCTGATGGGCGAACTGCGAGGAGGGCGATAGTCATGGGTATTCGAGTTTACGTTCCCAGTGATACGACGGCCGCCAGTATTGGAGCGGACCGCGTTGCACGAGCGATTGAAGCCGAAGCAAAGCGACGCCATCTCTCAATTGACCTGGTGCGGAATGGATCGCGCGGGATGTTTTGGCTGGAGCCGCTGGTTGAAGTCGAGACTGCGGCTGGGCGAGTTGCTTACGGACCAGTGACCGCGAAGGATGTTCCCGAATTATTTGAAGCGGGTTTCCTCAATGGTGCCTCGCATCGGCTCTTTCATGGTGTCACCAGCGAGATCCCTTGGCTGAAACAGCAGGAGCGGTTGACGTTTGCTCGCGTTGGGCTGATCGACCCGCTCTCGCTCTCGGAATACGAGGCTAACGGAGGGTTGGCTGGCTTGCGGAAAGCGGTCAGCATGCCGCCGGAGCAAATTGTGGCTGCGGTGACCAAGTCAGGGCTGCGGGGGCGCGGAGGAGCGGCTTTTCCCGCCGGCATCAAGTGGCAAACGGTGCTGAATGCGGCAGGGACGCAGAAGTACATTGTTGCCAACGCCGACGAAGGGGATTCGGGCACGTTTGCCGACCGGATGTTGATGGAAGGAGACCCCTACTGCTTGATTGAGGGGATGGTTATCGCGGGGTTGGCTGTCGGCGCGACGATGGGTTACATCTATCTCCGCTCGGAGTACCCGCGGGCTTGGAACACGTTGAATGCGGCAATTGAACGAGCGCGAGAGGCTCAAGTCCTCGGCGCAAATGTGCTCGGGTCGGGCAAGAAGTTTGAGCTCGAAGTGCGGCTAGGAGCGGGAGCTTACATCTGTGGTGAAGAGACGGCGCTGCTGGAGAGCTTGGAGGGGAAGCGTGGCCAAGTGAGGGCCAAGCCGCCGCTGCCTGCGATTAGCGGACTGTTTGGTTGTCCGACGGTTGTGAACAACGTGATCACGTTGGCGAGTGTGCCGATCATCCTTAGCTGCGGCGCCGGGTTCTATAAAGACTACGGGATGGGGCGTTCGCGGGGGACGATGACGTTCCAGTTAGCGGGCAACATTCGCCACGGCGGGCTGGTGGAAAAAGCGTTTGGGATCACGCTGCAGCAACTGCTTTATGACTTTGGTGGGGGAACGATTTCCGGGCGGCCGATTCGGGCGGTCCAGGTTGGCGGGCCTTTGGGTGCTTACGTCCCGCCGAAGGACTTCGATTTGCCGCTCGATTATGAAGCTTTCACGGCTCGCGGCGCGATGGTCGGCCATGGTGGCGTCGTCGTGTTTGACGATTCGGTCAATATGATGCAAATGGCTCGATTTGCGATGGAGTTTTGTGCCGAAGAATCTTGTGGTAAGTGCACGCCCTGCCGGATTGGCTCGATTCGCGGGGTAGAGGTCCTTGACCGGGTCGCTGCCGGGGAGCGGCCCTCGGAAAATCTGGAGCTTCTCGAGAGTTTGTGCGATACAATGCAATATGGAAGCCTCTGTGCGATGGGGGGGATGACGCCCTTCCCCGTCCTGAGTGCCCTCAAGCATTTTCCCGAGGATTTTGGGGCCTCTTAGTCCCGGGTTTGGCAGTTGAGATTTTTGAGGTAACCGAGATGGCATGTGGTAATGGCAGTTGTGGCTGTGGCTCGAACCGCTTGGTATCGCTGGGTGATTTGGGCACGCCGAGAAGCAAGTCAAACAAACTGATTTCGCTGACGATTGATGGCCAGGCGGTCAAGGCTCCCGAGGGGACGTCGATTCTTCGCGCGGCGGCTGAAGCGGGGATCCCGATCCCCAAGCTCTGTGCGACCGAGCAGCTGAAGTCGTTTGGCTCGTGCCGCTTGTGTCTCGTGCAAGTTGAGGGCCGCCGCGGATATCCGGCGTCTTGTACCACTCCGGTCGAAGAAGGGATGCGGGTGACGACCCAGTCTCACCGCTTGGCCGACCTTCGCCGCGGCGTGATGGAACTCTACATTTCCGACCATCCGCTCGACTGTTTGACTTGTACGGCAAACGGCAATTGCGAACTGCAGGATATGGCGGGTGTTGTGGGGCTGCGCGAGGTCCGTTACGGGATGGCGGGCGAAAATCACTTCGACGCCGAACATGCTGAACCCAAAGACGAATCGAATCCTTATTTCACGTTTGAACCGAGCAAATGCATCGTCTGCAGTCGCTGCGTGCGGGCTTGCGAAGAAGTTCAAGGCACTTTTGCCCTGACCATTTCGGGCCGCGGATTTGGCTCGAAGGTCTCGGCCAGCGCCGGCGAGAGTTTTCTCGATTCCGAGTGCGTCTCCTGTGGGGCGTGTGTCAATGTTTGCCCAACGGCGACGTTGAGCGAAAAGTCTCTGATTGAAGCTGGTCAAGCCGAAC
>JBJTQD010000173.1:0-8601 GCA_046075445.1 Planctomycetota bacterium | reverse complement strand
GGTAGAATAAGCGGGTAAGACCGAGCGGCTTTTGCTGTCGCGACAAACGGTTGGGATTTCTGCTGATTGAGTACCTGCGCTATGAATACCGAGTTACGGCCCTGCTGTCGTCGGCTGTTAATGTGTTGTGGCATCTGTCTGTTGCTGCAAATACTCTCCTTCTCTGGCACTGCACAGGAGATATCGCCCGAGGATTGGAATCGGGTGAAAGCTGCCGAAAGCCAGCGGCTCGATGCGATTCGGCTGGTCGAGGGAAGTGTCGTCGCGATTTATGATTTCGGTCGACAAGGTGGTGGTTCGGGTGTGGTGATCGATGCCAGTGGAATCGCGGTTACGAATCACCACGTCATTATGGGAGCCGGAGTCAAAGGCATGGCCGGCTTGGCCGACGGCCAACTCTATGAGTGGGATTTGATCGGCACCGACCCGGGCGGTGACGTGGCCATCATCCAACTGAAAGGCAAGTCGGAGTTTCCCCGTTCGCGATTGGCTGACTCGGAAACTGTCCGCGTGGGCGATTGGGCTTTGGCGATGGGCAATCCCTTTGTCTTAACTGAGGATCAATCGCCAACGGTGACGCTCGGGATAGTCAGCGGAGTAAAGCGGTTTCAAGAAGGTGCCGGACAAAACCAACTGGTTTACGGCAACTGCATCCAAGTCGACAGTTCGATTAATCCCGGGAACTCAGGCGGTCCGCTGTTCAATCTTTCCGGCCGAGTGATCGGAATTAATGGACGCGGAAGCTTTCTCGATCGAGGGCGCGTGAACGTGGGGCTGGGTTACGCGATTTCTTCTAATCAGATCAAGAATTTTCTTCCCGACCTATTGGCAACGAAATTGGTTGAGCATGGAACGCTGGATGCAAACTTCAGTGACCAAGGAGGTCGAGTCGTCTGCTCAACGATTAACGAGACTTCTGCAGTGGCCGAGGCTGGTTTGGAATTGGGCGATGAGTTGCTGGAGTTTGAAAGCGAGACGATCGAGTCGGCCAATCAATTCATGAACTTGATTTGTACGCTTCCTGTCGGTTGGCCAGCGACTTTAAAAGTTCGCAAGAGTGATGATTCGATTCGGGAGATTACCGTGCGATTGCTTGGGCTCCCTTACGCCAAGCCAGGCAAGCCACCGGCACCAAAAGAGAATCCAAAGCCTGAGGAGCGGCAGCAACTGGAATTGCAGCAAGCGATGTACGACCTGCTTGCGGCAGAGCCAGGTGCAATTCGCCTGCCGGAAGTGAATCGTCATTACGCAAAGCACTACTTGGGCCGGATGCAGGGCTGGTACAAGGCGAAGTTGGGACAGCAAACACGCAACTCGGGTCTGACGATAGAGGACCGAGTGCTGCGGCAGGGAGAAGAAGTCGGGCGCTGCATTAGTCGGCTTGACCCGACAGGTGCGGTTCGCGTTGAGTACCGTCCCGGCGACGGCCCAGTGGAAGAGTATCTGTTCGATGGCCAGCGATTTGCGATTCGGCGCGATGGACAGTGGAAAGAAATGACGGCCACCGAGGCAAAGCTTTCTCCGTTGCTGTTACAGGCGATGGCGATGGCCAGCATCCAGACAGCGGAGCCCTTTGCTCGCTTTGGTGAAGTCAGCCTCGATGGTGGCGACAAGGCTTTGGGGCGCCCGGCGATCCGATTTAAGAGTCTCGACCCAGACGAGGATTGGTTTTACTTCTGGATCAACCTCTACGACCAAAACAGTAACGAGGCCGAATCGCTGGTTCAGATTTCGGCTGACAAGGATTGCGATGGCAAGGGGCGCGGCGTGACGTTTAACGACTGGCAGCCGCACTCGGGTTGGCTGGTCGCCGCCCAGCGAGTGGTGGTTCAGGGCTTGGCGAAACAACCTGAAATGCAGCTGCAGATCGAGTCAGCGACTCCGCTGACAGACCCGTCCAGCGATTGGGCGAATATCAACGCCTTGATTCAGGAGGGCCAGCGATGAGTCGAGAGAAACAGCAGGTGTATCAGGCGAGAGTATTTTGCCAGGCGATAGTCCAAGTCAGTTTGCTACTGGGAGTCTGGCTGTTCGGTCCCGCAGCAGGTTTGTTGGTAGCTCAAACCGATCTTCCGGTCGGCAATGCTTTGCAGGAGGCGATTGATTTTGGGCAAGCTCGGATGGTGAAAGTAATCGGGGCTGGCGCAGGCCGAGTTGAGGGTTATGGCACGGGAATGATTGTTTCCCCTGACGGCCTGATCCTGACTTCTCAAGGCGTGTTTCTCGATGGTCAGCAAACGCGAGTTATTCTTGCCGATGGCAGCACCCATGAAGCGACCGTGTTGCGGCGCGATCGCGAGGTCCAACTCGCTTTGCTGAAAATCGAACAAGCGACCCCGGAGTATTTCGAATTGAGTTCCCAACCTGTCGGGGAACAGGGGGATTGGGTCGTCGCGCTAAACAATGCGTTCAAGGTTGCTGACAAACAAGAGCCGGTCTCGGTGATGCTGGGAGTGATTGCCCTGCGAACCGCGATGGAGGCGAGGTTAAACGAACGCGATGTGGCATACCGTGGAAATTTGGTGCTGATCGATGCGATCACCAGTAATCCGGGCGCGGCCGGTGGCGCGGTTTTGACGCTCGACAAGCGACTGGTCGGTGTGGTGGGCAAAATTATCAATAGCTCAGAGACCAACACTCGCTTGAATTATGCAGTCCCTGTCGAAACGGTTGCGGCATTCGTTGCAGGGAAGAGTAAGGAACAGGAAGCCGCAGTAACTCCCACCGGCGTCCGAGGAGATTTGGGGATTCGGATTATGGAGTTGGGTGGTCGCAAGGACCCTGCTTACATCGACCGCGTCACGCGCGGCGGCCCGGCAGAGCAAGCGGGCCTGAAGGCGGACGACCTGATCGTTTCCGTCGGCGGAGAGAAAATTGGAACAGTGCGCGATTATCTCCAGGTGGCCGAGCGTTTAGAGGCTGGGCAGGAGGTGATCATCGTGGTGAAGCGCGGGCTGGAGTTGTTGCGGCTACCCGTTATCCCGGTCGAGAAAAAGGAGAGCCCATAATATGCGGTTAATGCAAAGGTGCCAGCCACACTGGAGTCGGCTCAGTTTTTGGGTCGTTAACGCCACGATTTTGGTTTTCTCATGTCTTGCGGCTCGGCAACTTCCGGCCCAAGAGCCATCGGATGCGGAACGCCTGACTGCGATGGTTCTGACGTCAAAAGCTTTTCGAGTCGCGGCAGCGAAGATACAACCTGCTCTGGTAACGATTGAGTCGTTTGGCGGAGTGAGCGCGGTCCAAGGAAAGATTGGCGGTATTCGCCAGCAGGGAGAAGGAAACACCACCGGAGTAATGATTTCGCCGGATGGTTACATCATCACGAGCACCTTCAACTTTATTAAGCGTCCCCCTGTGATCACGGTGATTACGTCGGACGGTCAGCGTCGCGTCGCGCAATTGTTGGGGCGAGATGATACTCGAAAAATCTGCTTGTTGAAAATCGATGGCGTTCAGGGGATGCCTGTGCCCGAACTAGTCAGCCCGACAGATGTCGTCGTTGGCCAGTGGGCGATTTCGGTTGGTGTCGGTTTCGGAGATGCCAATGCAGCGATTTCGGCCGGAATCGTGAGTGCGAAGAATCGGATTGGAGGCAAAGCAATCCAGACCGACGCGAATATCAGCCCGGCCTGTTACGGGGGCCCGCTGATTGATCTGGAGGGACGTCTGATCGGCATTTGCGTGCCGCTCAATCCGCAGTCGCAAGCGATTGGCGCCGGGGTCGAATGGTATGACTCTGGGATTGGCTTCGCGATTCCATTGGTTGGCGCGGAGTCTTTGATTGAACGACTGAAAGCGGGTGAGCGAATTCAGCCGGCGTTTCTGGGCGTACAAGGTGCGCCCGATCCTCAAGGCAAAGGACTGCTGCTGAATCAGGTTTCTCCCGGAACGGCTGCCGCAGCGGCGGGGTTGAAAGCAGAAGACGTTTTGGTCTCGGTCAACGGAGAGCCGACGAAAGATTTGATGTCGCTGCGTTCGATTCTGGGGCGATTCGAGGCGGGCAAGGAGTTGGAGGTCGAGCTGATTCCTAAGGGCGAGTCAGAGGCGAAAAAAATCCAGTTGGTCCTTGGGGCCCCGCCAGCCGACCCGAATCAATCTCAGCTGGAGCCACCGAAGATTCGGTAAATTCGGGGTTAGTTTCTCTGTATGGACTCGAAACAGAGTCAGCCGAAAAGGTGTCAGGACTCTTTTCCAAAAAAAGAGTCCTGACACCTTTTTGTCGCGGTTTGGGGGAATTGAATGCGAAGAGTCTCGTGGCTGGTTTGGTTGGTTGCGATTTCGTTGGGTCATTCGGCGGTAACGGCGCAGGAGGTTAAGGACTCGCCGAACTCGCTGCTGAATGCGCGTCAATTGCTTGAGCAGGAGACGTTTTGGGACAATCGAGACTGGAACTGGTATGAGGCGAATATTCCGCTGTTTGAATGCCCGGACAAGGAACTCCAGACGACTTGGTACTACCGCTGGGAGCTGATTACCAAGCATCTGACTTATGGCTCGCCCAACTCGGGCTATTCCTTTACAGAGTTTATTGACCGGCCGTTTTGGTCGGGAACCTATGGGGCGATCTCCTGCCCTGCCGGGCATCAGCTGTATGAAGTCCGCTGGCTTTGCAATCCGGTTTATGCCCGCGACTACGGTCGTTACTGGTTTCGAACCTCGGGAGCTCAGCCGCGGAACTACAGCACTTGGCTGGCCGATGCGGTTTGGGCCACCCATCAAGTTCATCCCGACCGGGATTACGTCGTCGATTTGCTCCCTGATTTACAGCGCAATTACCAAGGCTGGGAGCAGCGGCATTTTGTTCCTGAGGTCGGGCTGTTTTGGCAGACTGGGCATGATGATGGGATGGAGTTCAACATCAACAGTCGCCAGACCCCGGACATTCTTCGTGGAGCGCCCGGGTATCGGCCGACGCTGAATGCTTATCTCTGGGCTGACGCGAGAGCCATCGCGCAGGTTGCTGAACTGGCTGGTGAGGCCGCGGTTGCCGAACAGTTCCGAGCGAAAGCCGACTCGATCAAACGCAACCTTCAAGAAAAGCTGTGGGACCCGCAGCGGAAATTTTTCTTCCACATGTATCAGCGCGATGAAGAGGCCGAAGGGTTCAAAGTCAAAGCACTTTCCTTGACCCATCAAACTGGGCGATACGGGGGGAGTGAGTTTGGTCGCGAGCTGATCGGCTATGTGCCTTGGCAGTTTTCTTTGCCGGATGCGGATCGCGGTTACGAGCAAGCTTGGGGCAAATTGATGAGTAAGGAGGGGTTCGCTGCAGCGTTCGGTCCAACGACGGTCGAGCGGAACGACCCGATGTTTCTGCTGAAAGAGAGTTGCTGCTGGTGGAGCGGGCAGTCGTGGCCGTACGCGACCAGCCAGACGCTCAAGGCGATGGCGAATTTGTTGCAGGGATATCAGCAGAGTGTGGTGACTCAGGCGGATTACTATGCGCTGCTTTCGACTTTTTCTCGCTCGCATCGCAAAGCAGGGCGACCTTACTTGGCGGAAGCTTGCCATCCAGATACCGGTTCCTTTGCGGGCCACGATGGTTACAACCACAGCGAGCATTATTTCCACAGCTCGTTTAACGACTTGGTGATTACCGGGCTGGTGGGGCTGCGAACGCGAGATGATGATTTGCTCGAGTTGCGTCCCTTGGCGCCGAGCGATTGGGATTACTTTGCCCTCGACCGCGTTCCTTACCGGGGGCATCTTTTGACCATCTGCTGGGACCGCGATGGGCAGCGCTATGGTCGTGGGGCTGGGCTGAGAGTTTTTGCGGATGGCAAGCTGCTGGTGTCGAGCGAAAAGCTGGAGCCCGTTTCAGCTAAGTTACCGCAAGGTAAGCTCCAGCCAGCCAGTGGAAAGCAGTGGGTGAACTACGCGGTCAATAACGATGGGGCTTACTATCCGCGATTGGGTTCGTCGTATTCCAATCCGCGAGCCCCGGTCAGCAGGCTGGTCGATGGCAACTACTGGTATCACCGCGACCCACCCAATCGCTGGACGTGTGAGGGTTCGGAAGCGGCAGAGGACGGGCTATATCTGGATTTGGGGACCGAGCGGGTGCTGGAGTTGGTACGGCTCTATTTTTTGGATGACGGCAAGGAGGTCGTTCCTCCGGTGGCGGCTCGGGTCGAATACTATGACGGCGGGTGGCGACTTCTCGGCGAATTAGGCGGAGAGGCTGGTCCGGCTATTGAAGGTCATCGGCCGACGGAGTTGCGCTTCGACCCGATCTATACGAAAACGTTGAGGTTCACTTTTCGGCATGCGGAGAATGGCCGGACGGGACTGACGGAAATAGAGGTTCTGCGGCGCGCGGAGTTGCCAATAGACGCACCGCCGCATCCGAACGGCAATTTGGCTTACCGCCCAGCGGACAAGGAGTTTCCCAAAGCATCTGCCTCCTTTGCCGATCGCTTCGGGGGTCAGCCGAAGTTGGCGAATGATGGTCTGACTAATTTTCTGCCAACGCCGACTAATCGCTGGACCAGTTACGAGTCGCCCGCCGAGCGCGATTGGCTGGAGCTCGATTTCGGAGCGGAGCGAGAGTTCAACCAAGTCGAGTTGGCGATTTACGATGATCGGGGTGGTGTCCAAGCCCCGCAGAGCTACGAGCTGGAGTACTGGGACGGCAGCGCTTGGCAGCCGATCAAAGACGTTAAGAAGAAGCCGGAGCAGCCGGTTGGCGGAGAGCTCAATCAGGCCAGCTTTGCACCTGTTCGCGCGAGCAAAATGCGGGTCTGGTTTCAGCACGCCGGGAAAGCGCGAAGCGGCGTCTCTGAAATATTTATTTGGAATTACTAGGCGTCGCGGTAGAGCGTTATTTTTGCTGGCCTGGTTCAACCACGATGCGGGCGGTGTACTTGCCGTTCCACTGGTAACCTTCCTGGTTGGCAAAGTTGTCTTGCATGGCCACGCCGAGGAAGAGTTCGCCTGAGCTCTTGGCGACGAATTCAGCTTTTTCGCCGACCTTAATCACATCACCGCTTTTGCCGATCCGGGCAGCGAGTGCGCCGCAGTTCATCCCATTCCATTGTCCTTGATTGCCGATGCCTTCGGGAGTCGAGGTCATGTTGCCCCATGAGGCCCAGTTAACGGAGCCGGAGGCTTTGATTGAGATCCGATCGCCGGCTTTGACTCGAATGCGGGTCTTAGCCGGTTCGCGTTGAAAGAAGGCCGTAGCTTCGATGTCGATTGCCTTGCGAACTGCGGAGGCGGTTACTCCCCACGTGCGGTCACCCGCGCGAATGTCTTTCAGTTGGATTTGCAGGTCGCCGTATTTGGTTTTGAGTGAAAACTCTTTCTCGCGAATCCGGCCGACGATGGTGAAATCGCCGGTGGTGATCGCATCTTCCATATCGAGCGAGTTGTTGGTGGCTTGTCCTGGGTCCTCGTCCTCGGCGAGTTCCTCAATTTCCTCGGTCAGCGTTTGCAGGTGTTTCTTTCGTTCGGCGCTGCCTGCGTCGTTAAAGGTGCGCAGTTGGTTGCGAATCGACACTCCCATGGCGAGGAGTTCGCGGTGTGCCTGTTCGCGAGCTTGAAACTCTTTGTCGCCGAGTTGCTCGACTAGATTTTTCAGCTTCTCGTTCAGTTCAGGGATGCTTTCCAGGCCCGGACGGAGATACTGAATATTTGAAACGGGAACTTCGAGCATTCCGAATTTGGTGTCGATGTGGATGGAATCGATGCCGAGGTCACCGGTCAGGACGGAGCCGTCCCAGAGTTGCAGGCGAACTTCCCGCGGCCCCGGCGGATTGGCCGTGGCATCGGTCTCAAGCATTGGGGCCGAGTCGTCCTCCTTAGCTGCTTCTTGCTCCTTTTCTTGTTCTTTCTTTTCAGCCCGCTCTTCTTGTTTTTGAGCTTCCTGAACGGGAACGATCTCTATCTCCTGAGCGGCAGCTTGCGCAATCGTTGCCGAGTGAGCAGTGGCACCGGTCATGAGAACAGCGATTAGAAGACGAGCGTAAGGCTTCAAGCTGGACATCGGACACCGAATAGTATGAGGAAGAAGAGTCAGTTTGGATGAAGGCGAGGAAGCAAAGAACGATCCTGCTGATGAGCCAAGCGAGTTTATCGAGTTTGGGCTGACAGTAGACGAGCATCCCTCAGGTTCCCCGACGACTACCGATGCGGAAAAGTTCCGCTCTGGAAAAAGTTTCAGGGGGCACTGGTCAATTGTAGCTCATCAGGTGAAGATGGGAATTTTAATCTGAATTCCCCCGGAAAAGCGGAGATTTCTCGATGTTTGACTTGGCGGCAGTGCAGGCGGCGATCGGTGAGTTCGGTTTTGATGGCTGGTTGTTGTACTACTTTCGCGGCTTGAATATTCTCGCTCTCCGCGTTCTGGGAATCCGCCCTGAAGACGCCGGTTCGCGCCGCTTCTTCTATTTCATTCCGCGCGAGGGAACGCCGCGGAAGTTGGTGCATCGAATTGAGATGGCAGCGCTCGACCATCTGCCCGGCGAAAAGGCTCCTTACCTGACGTGGCAGCAGCTGGAAGCCGGCGTGCGCAGCATGTTGGGCAGCGCCAAAAAAATTGCGATGGAGTATTCGCCGCGCAACAACAACCCGTACATCTCGCGCGTGGATGGAGGCACG
>JBJTQD010000172.1:0-2855 GCA_046075445.1 Planctomycetota bacterium | reverse complement strand
GTTTCTCGCGAAAAGCTCAAGAGCGAAATTGCTCGGACGATCGACTACTGCGGCAAGTAAGTATTGCTACGTGGCGGTGAGCTGGAGACGAAACGGCGGTACCCGAACCGAACGGCTGAGCGCGATTTCCTCCTTTTTGGCCCAAGAGCCCTGCTTGTCGTCGAGCTTAATGAGTTGGGTCGAAGATCGTAGAACGATTGTCTTAAATCGTTCGGAACTTTAAGTCCAAGCCTTTTTCAGCTACCGAGCAATTGGGAACAATTGCTCTACGATCGATATACCTCGCCTCGGCATTCCGGGGGTTTCAGTTCAACCCACCCCCGATAACTTTGGCAAACCGTTAGTTGTGCCTATACTTGAGACAGGCGACACAAACCTTGTGTCCCAAATCTTACACCCGTATTCCAGCTGGCCGATGGGCATCCTCGACAGTATTTCAGGCTTGTTCAAATCCAAAGGGAGCGAGCGCCTCGACCTTTCGAAGCGGTTTCGGTTGGAGCGGCACGCCTTTACGGGAACAATGTCGAAGTTCCATGTGGCGCATGAGATTGCCACTGGCAAGGTCTACGGCATCAAACTGCTTGAAAAGGAAAAGCTCACTCAATTTCGCGACCGGTTTAAGGGACTGAAGCGACCAGAAGAAGGCGAGATCGGGATGAAGATTGACCATCCTCGGGTCGCCAAGACTTACGAGTGGGGTAAGACGACGACCGGACAAGAGTACATCCTGATGGAATACGTCGATGGTCCGGGTGTAAACACCATCCTGCGAGACATGAGCTTCGACTGGATCCCGCATCGCTTGACCCACATTCGTCAAATGGCCGAGGCGATTCAGGCAGTCCATGACGCGGGCTTCATTCACCGCGATATCTGTCCGCGCAATTTCATTTGCTACAAGGATTACACTTGGCTGAAGCTGATCGACTTCGGGCTCACTGTTCCTAATGAACCACCCTTTCGCCAACCGGGCAATCGCACGGGCACACCTCAGTACATGGCGCCGGAAATTATCCGACGCAGGGGGACCGACCCGCGCGTCGATATTTTCGCTTTTGGAGTTACGGTCTACCGGATGCTGACCAACGAGCATCCTTGGGGGGCAACCGACACGACGGCCTTGGCTGCACTCGCGTTCGATCAAAAGAAAGCTGAGGAGATCACCAAGTTCCGCCCCAACCTCAACGTCAAGCTGGCCCGAGCCGTGCATCGCTGCTTGGAAATTCGTCCTGAGGCGAGGTTTGAGTCCTGCAAGCAGTTTCTCTCAGCAATTTCCGAAGTCAAAACGGAAGACGAGACTTAGGCTGAGTATCAGAGTTCATTTTGGCGCTGGCTGTCTCGCTCTTTCGCCAACGGCTGATGCCGTGCTGCTCAGGGGCAGTAATTCGAACGCCCGCATCCGTCTTTAGGATGCTATTAACGGCTCGAGCTTCATGGCATAATCGCACCGGAGTTGAATCAGTCTGCTTTTGACTGCCGGAGTGAACCTGCAATGTCTCCTGTTGAAATACCTCCCAGCAACAATTCGGCTCAAGCTTCTGCTGACGAAGGCTATGTGGGACACAATTGGTTCCTCAAGCTGAATCGCTACCAGTGGTTCGTCTTGTTTGTCGCCGCACTGGGCTGGTTGTTCGACACGATGGACCAGCAGCTCTTTGCGCTTGCCCGAACGCCTGCGATGCGGGAACTGCTGGCAGAGAGGCGCCTCGAGGATGGGAAGGAGATTATCGTCCAGGCGAGCAAAGACGACGTCAACTTTTACGGCGGTGTCTGTACTTGTGTCTTTATGATTGGCTGGGCAGTAGGTGGCCTGTTTTGCGGTGTGCTGGGTGACCGTTATGGCCGAGCCCGCGTGATGCTCTGGACGATTCTCGGATATTCGCTTTTCACAGGACTCAGTTCCTTTTCGCAAAACATCTGGGACTTTGCGTTCTATCGCTTTCTCACCGGGCTCGGCGTCGGAGGTGAATTTGCGGTGGGTGTGGCCTTGGTCGCCGAGGTCATGCCCAATTCGATTCGCCAGTATGCCCTGGGCTTTTTGCAGAGCTGCTCGACAATCGGCAACATTACTGCTGCCCTAATCAACATCAATCTCGGGATCGCTGAGGGCAATGGAGCTTTCAAGTCGATGGAACTGGCTGGTCAGCCACTGACGGCTTGGCGAGTAATGTTTCTAATCGGTGCATTGCCCGCGTTATTGGCTCTGTTGATCCGGGCCCGGCTGAAGGAACCGGAGTCATGGGTCGCACAGCAAGCCCAGCAATCGCGGTCTCAATTCGGCAGCTACTCTGAGCTGTTCAGTGCAAAGTATCGCCGCAGCGCGATCGCGGGTTTCCTGCTTGGACTGAGTGGCGTGGTTGGCCTGTGGGGCATTGGCTTTTTTACTTTCGACCTGATCAACGCCGTGGCGACCGCCAAATTCAAAGCCGATGGTCTCGAGGAAGCAGCGATCGGCGGCAAGGTAGCCTTTTGGGTCGGAATGACTTCGATCATGCTCAACGCCGGCGCGTTTTTCGGAATGAATGCCTTTGGCTACCTCGCGGCCTATTGTGGTCGCCGCCTGACATTCCTGATTTGCTTACTGGCAGCGGCGGGAAGCACAATTCTCGTCTGGTCGCAGCTCGACCAGTTCAACGAGATTTTCTGGATGGTTCCGCTGATGGGTTTCTGGCAGCTTTCGCTGTTCGGCGGGTACGCCATCTACTTCCCGGAACTCTTTCCGACGCGACTGCGGGCGACGGGAGTTAGCTTCTGCTACAACGTCGGCCGCTTGGTTGCCGCGGTTGGCCCTTTGACGCTGGGCTACCTGACGAAGTATGTCTTCAATGAGAAGAACGGATTTGAACAAGGCTTCC
>JBJTQD010000171.1:0-4481 GCA_046075445.1 Planctomycetota bacterium | reverse complement strand
GGCAATTTAAAGGCCGAAATTCCGGGCGAGGATACGATCGACCCTGCATTCGGGATGCCTGCGCGCTGGATCGCCGAGACCAACCGGCGGCGAGCTGAAATGATGGGCTTCATTGTCGTCGAAGCGCCAGAGGTTTTGGCGACGCACTTGATGGAAGCCGTTCGGCGACACGCCCACGAATTACTCAACCGGGAAGATCTCCAGAAGATGCTGACCAAATTGAAGGAGTCCAGTCCGACGATTGTGGAGGAACTGCGGCCGGAAACGCTGCGCCCTTCGGTGCTTCACCAAATCCTCATCAACCTGATGCAGGAGCAGGTCCCGATTACCGCACTTGAATTGATTATCGAGGGCGCTCTGCAGTATAGCGCGACAACGAAAGAGCCCGGGGAACTTACCGAGAAGGTTCGGGGCCACATTGGTCACTTGATTATCGATCGTTTTCGCGACGACCAAGGCCGCGCTCGAGTAATGTACCTTGAGCCGAAATTGGAACACCAACTGCGACAGATGTTGTTTGAGGGCAATCTCTCTTTTTCGCCTCGGCAACTACAGAAGATTGTCGAGCGATTGCGGAAAGATTGGGAGATGGCCTCACTGAAGAATGAGCCGGTCGCTTTGATTGTCGACTCGACAATTCGCAGGCCGCTGCGACGAGCAATTTATCGATCACTGCCTGATCTGGCGATTGTCGCCTACAGCGAGATCCCGACCACGACCTTAATTAACGCTATTTCGATGGTCCGTTTTGCCGAGGTGTTCGACGAAACACCGGGCCAACCGGACAGCATGAATGACTTGAATTTCGCTCCCGATACACCGACGCCTGGTACATAGCTAGAAGGATCAACTTCGCCGTATGGCTAGAAATGTAAGTCGTAAACCTCGACGCCGTCGACTTGGTCCGATCGGGACCATTGGAGGTATGTGCACGGCCAGCATTGTAACGCTGGTCGGAATCATGCTGGGGTTGGAACCCCACGTCATTCTGCTTCGCGCTGCAGTCTCCGCAGTTGCGGTAGGCAGCGTTCTGTCATTCGGCTTGAGCGTGATTCAATTGGCGAATACTCCCCCCGCAAACGGCTCGAGGCAATAAGCGAGACGCGCGACCATGAACTTTAATCCAGAAGAAGCCTACCGCAAAGCATCCCGGGAGAACTCCCGCGAGCGACTTATTGTCGAGAGTCTTCCCTATGTGAGGAAGATCCTTAGCAAGCTGACTGTTGGCTTGCCGACGCATGTCGACCGCGATGGGCTGGAGTCGGCAGGAGTCGTTGGTTTGGTTGAGGCGGCGAACAGCTACGACCCCTCGCGCGGCGTTGCGTTTAAGACTTTCGCTTATCCGAGGATTCATGGGGCAATCATTGACGAGTTGCGGAAAAATTCCCCCGTTTCGCAGCAAATGCTCGATCACTTGGGAAAGATTCGCGAGGCTTACTTGCGACTCACTCCTCCAGTTTTGCCAGAGGATATAGCTCGGCAAACCGGCTTGAGCTTGAGCCAAGTACAAGACGCGCTCGAGGCCTCAAGGTTGCTCACACCGCAAAGCTGGAATGACTTGCATTGTGTTTTACATAGTTCCTGGCGGGAGTCGCCCGAGCAGCCGGGTCAAAAACTGGAACAGGAAGAGGTGAAGCGAGTTCTTGCGAAATGCATTGAACGACTTCCCGAGAAGCAACGCCTGGTTCTCACTATGTATTACACCGAAGATTTGACGCTCGCGGAAATTGGTGCCGTGCTTGATTACTCAGAGTCCTACATTTCGCGTTTGCTGAGCGAAGCCACCTTCAATCTCAAAGAACTTTATCGGAAGGAAACAGAATGAAGCCCCACTTTCCACTCTCGACCGAAGGGTCGCCGGCAACTGGCGGCGATGTGCAGACGCTGACCTCAAGGAAGGCCGTCGGCATGACGCGTGTCATGGTCGGTCCAGAAGCAGGACCTTGTCGCCAACCCCAAGTTTCCGTCCAAAAACAAGGCGATGAGATCACCGCGATAGACGTGATTTGCAGTTGCGGCGAACGAATCTCAATCGAACTCATGCACTAAGGGTTGAACCACATTTGCAGCCATCATTCCCCGAATATCCCACCGGTGTAAGCCCATGAAATTGAGTCTCTCTCCTCAGAGTTGGTTGCCACTCTGCTTGCTGCTCGGCAGCCTCGGCTGGATGTCTGGGTGCGCTGTCGGCGTTCCGGCTCAGAGTCTTGCATTGAGCGGGAATGGAAAGGGTGCGGCCGGAACCATCACGGGGCGGCGAAATCTCGCTGGTGCCGAGATGACTCAGCGCGCACCAGCTACCAAGTACCCGGCTCGCCGTACACAAGAGCTGACTGCCGATTCAGTAAAGAATGGCTCGCCTGCGGTTAAGCCGACCCAGTTAGATGGAATTGCAGCAGGAGAAGCTGTTCCGGTAGTAAAAGCCACTGGCGATCTTCCAAAGGGATTGGCAAGTAAGTCGAATCTGAGCCAGTCAGCGAGAAATAGTCGACAGTTGGCGGAGTCTCAATCCGCGGCCAGCCCGATCGGGCGGAGCAATCAATCGGCCGGTTTGGAAGCAGGATCCGCAAACTCAGGAACAAATCTTAGTCTCAGCGATTCGCCCATTCCCAACCCGCTGCGGTCAACAAACAGCAATAGGCCCAAGTCCGCGGCCGCCAACTCGATGAATCGATCTGGGCAAAACCTCCAGCAGTCAAAGGTTCAGACGGTCGGCTATCAGGAAGAGATTCCGATCATCGCCGGGGAGCAGATTCCCAAGAATCCGGAGAACATCACCCGCTTGGCAATGCTTGAGGAGCCGGCGCTTGCAGAGCCCACGCCGGCATCAGTGCTCGAGCCGGGAGAATCTGCACCAACAGCTGACCCTGTCATTACCGAAAGCGTCCCCGCGGAGGTTGCCGAAGGTGAGGGGCAATTGCCGTGGGACGAGTACGAGCCACAGCAAGAGGTGCCGATCGTCCAGCCAATGGGCACACCCGGGGCAGGCAATGCGATGAATCCAACTGCACCAGTCGCGAATGCCCAAGGACATTATCAACAGGGAACAGCCGTGTTCGGCCAAGTTCTCAACGAGCCGCAGCAAACGGCTTCGCAACGAGCGATCCAACTACTCGATGAGAATCAGCGGTTGCGAGAGGAGATGAAAACGAAGTTGAAAGAGCTGGAAAATGCCCAAGCCAAGCTAAAACAACAAGATGAATTGTGGGCCCGAGCTAGACAGGAGTTCCTCGAAGTTCGTGGGGTGGTCGATAATCTGACCCGGGAAAATTCTTTGTTGAAAATGCAAATTGAAAAACTCGAGGGTGAAAAAGTCGAGCTTGCCCGCCAGTACCAGAGCCTGATGCAAACAGTCGAGCAGACGCTTGACGACCTATTGCTCAAGGCGATTACGCAACCGCCCGAGGGTAATCCGCCCGGGACCACACCCGCAACCATTCCGGTGATCCCTCCGGCCGCTGCCCCCGTGACGCAACCACCAGTTGCACCGCCGATTGTGAACGGACAACAGGCTTCAGCGTTACTCAAGTCACCCCAGTAAACCGCTCGCACACGCATTCTTTTAATCCGGCTGGACCAAATAGATGGGCTTCGAATCTCCAAGAGAACACAATCACCCGAGTAGCCGTTCCGGAAGTGGACCGCGGCGATTGTCGCGTCGTGAGTGGTTGGCTTGGTCTACAGGATTAGTCATCGCCTTGCCCGGGATCGGGGGCTGCGCTTGGTATTGTCCTCCAAGCACCGAATGTCGCGACATGACTTACCTGACCTCACCCGAGGGATTCAGTTATTTCTTCGATCCGCTCTTCCAGCAACGCCCTCCTCGCCGTGTTCTGTTGGCCGCGACCAGTTGCCAGCGACAGCCGTATGAGCTCCAGTCGCAATTCGTCGAGCAGCTGGCAAGCAGTTTGCGCGAGGCTCAATTATTTGAGATTGTGACCGACCATCGTCTGCACGGTTGCAATTGTGATTTGGATGCCATCCTTCACGGCTACTTTAATGAGCGTCACCTGCTGAAGCTGACCGAGCAGTATAACTGCGACGCACTCATGCTAACGCGGGTGAATCAGTTTGATTTCAACTGGCCGATGAAGACGGCTGTTACCTGTGTGATGATCGATCGAGCTGAGGCAATTGTCTTGATGGCCGTCGACGGTTTCTGGGATGTCGGCAGCCCCGACCTCGCTCGCTCGTTTTCCTCCTTCGTCCTCGATCAAAATCAAATGGTGCCGAAGGAATTTCTCGCGGTCACTCAGCAATCACCGCGGCAATTACAGCGATTCATCGCGTGGCAGATTGCCCGCTTAATGGTCACGCAAGTCAGCTAATCGTTTAGTTCATGGCTTAGCTGAAGACTTAGCTGAACCAAGGGCGTCTGTACATCTTTCCGAAAAGATCCCTGACATTTTCATTGGTCCTTGTTTCCTTTGTCGGTTTGGCCCTCTTGTACTTGTCTTCGTTTAGCCCGTAGCCAACGGCGA
>JBJTQD010000170.1:0-1996 GCA_046075445.1 Planctomycetota bacterium | reverse complement strand
TCTCGGCCAGCGTGATCAATAAGATCGCGGCTGGCGAAGTGATCGAGCGGCCGGCCAGCGTAGTCAAAGAGCTGCTGGAGAATTCGGTCGACGCCGGGGCAACTCAGGTTGAAGTCTCAATCGAAAACGGCGGGCTCGATGCGATTCGCGTCACCGACAATGGCTGCGGCATTCCCTACGACGACCTGCAGCTGGCGGTGACCAGCCACGCCACCAGCAAAATCGAGTCCGCGGACGATCTGTTTCGAGTCGGCACCTTCGGGTTTCGCGGCGAGGCGCTCGCTTCGATTGCCGAAATCAGCGAGTTCACGCTGCGGACGCGCACGCCCGACCAGGATTCTGGCTACGAGATGTTTGTCCGGGGCGGGCACACCGAGAGTGTGGCTCCGGTCGGCTGTCCGATCGGCACGACGATTCGCGTCGACAATCTCTTTTTCAACACGCCAGTCCGCCGAAAATTTCTGCGCACGGCACAAACCGAAGCCGGCCATGTGACCGAGGCCTTCACCCGCGTCGCGCTCGCTTATCCCGCAGTGCATTTGATTCTGCGAAGCGGTGGAAAAGTGGTTTACGATCTGCCGCCCTGCGGAGATTGGCAGACGCGAATTCACGACTTCTTCGGCTCGGAGATCAGCGGCGCGCTGATTCCGATCGAAAGCAGCGAAGGGGGCGTGCGACTGTCGGGCTACACCGTTGATCCTTCGGTCAGCCGCTCGCACAATCGGATGCAGTACCTGTTTCTCAACGGCCGCTACATCCGGGACAAGTCGCTGCAGCATGCCCTGAGCGAAGCCTATCGCGGACTGCTGATGACCGGACGATTTCCGATCTGTTTCCTGCGGCTGGAGATGCCGTTTGATCTGGTCGATGTGAATGTCCATCCAGCGAAACTCGAAGTTCGCTTTCAAGATGGCGGAAAGCTTTACAGCCAACTGCTGGCGACTCTGCGAAATCGGTTCCTCAGCACCGACTTGACCGCGCGAGCGCAGCTGACCAACCGCGGTGAATTTCCGCCGCCGGTCCCCTCCCCTTTCCCGCCTTACTCAGGTTCGAGCAGCGGATTTTCTCTCGCCCCGCCGAGCAGTCTGCAGCAGCACCGGATCGAATTCACTGCGCCGGCTCCTACGCGGAACTGGCTGGATAAAGCCAACGATCCCGTTCCGCCTCCCCAGCTCGGTTCGGCCAATTACGGCAGCTCGGCAGCAACTTCTGCTTCGCCCTCGTCTGAAGCACAGAGTTTTTCAAATCCCGGCCTTTCAGCGGGTTCATCGGGAACTGGCCAAGCAAATCAGGCGACCGAGTTTGCGGGTACCGGCTCAACTCCGCTGCCGGCAAGTTCGCCCCAGCGGGTCACGGCTCTGCAGGTGCAGAATACTTACCTCGTGCTGGAGACCGAGGAAGGAATGGTGATCATCGACCAGCACGCGCTGCACGAGCGAATTCTTTACGAACAATTTAAAGCCAAGGTCTCGGCTGGCGGATTTGAAACACAGCAGTTGCTGGTTCCCGTGACGGTGACGCTGCGTCCGGCCGAAGCGGCAGCCGTTTTGCAGCAGGCGGCTGTGCTGCGAAAGTTTGGGATCGTGGTTGAGCCGTTTGGCGGTGACACGGTGGCGATCAGCGGTTATCCGGCGATTCTCTCGCGGCAGGATCCGGCGGAGATGTTGCGGATGGTGCTCGACCCGTTGATGACCGAAGGAGCCAGCCCGCACACTGGCACGCTGCTGGATGAATTGCTGAACATGATGGCCTGTAAAGCCGCAGTGAAGGCGGGCGATCGGCTCTCGGCCGAAGAGATCGCTGCGCTGCTGGAGCATCGCGAACTCTGTCGCGATTCGCATCATTGCCCGCACGGTCGCCCGACGGCACTGGTCTTCACGCGAGAAGAACTGGACCGGCGATTCAAACGCATTTAAAAAAGGTGTCAGGACTCTTTTTTGGACTTCAAACACCAACACGGGACACCATCCGACCTCGTGTCGGTGGAGCCATGACT
>JBJTQD010000169.1:0-4322 GCA_046075445.1 Planctomycetota bacterium | reverse complement strand
AAAAGCTTGTCATCAACGTGGCTTCACGCTGATCGAATTGCTGGTGGTGATCGCCATCATCGGCATTCTGGTCGGGATGTTGCTGCCAGCCGTCCAGTCGGTTCGGGAAGCGGCCCGACGTACCCAATGCCTTAACAACTTGCGACAAGTTGGTCTGGCAGCAATGAACTTCGAAGGCGCCCAGAAGCGACTTCCCACCGCCGGCGATTGCTCGGACGGCTACCATGACCCGACCCAGGAATTCCGCCCGCTCTACGGCTTTGAAAACGCTGGCTGGCACTACCAGATTCTGCCCTACTTGGAACAGAACAATGTCAACGATCTACGCCCTCAGTTCGGCTGGTGGGGCGGTAACCCCTCGATGGTCGAAACTCCAATCCCGCCTTACAACTGCACCTCCCGCGGCGAACGCTTCGCCGTCCAAGGCCTCTTCCGCGTGCGGCTGAATGATTACGCCGGCGTCATGGGCCCCTACGCCGACGAGAACGGCGACGTTCCAAACTACTGGCAACAATACTCGCAGTGGCATCCACCCAACCCACAAGAACCACGCACCGTCTGGACCGGCATGATCGTCAAGGGCGGACATGCCCAAACCAGGAACGTATCGACGCCTAAAATCACCAAGTTCCCCGGCGTCAGCATCACTGACGTCAAAGACGGCTCCTCGAACACCATCATGTTCATGGAAAAGGCAGTCAACGCAAAGTACTACAACTTCTCGCGCGACAACCAGTACAAAGACTGGTGGGACACCGGCTACTACCACACCGCCGACTTCACCACGATGCGAATTTTCTCGCTGAGCAGCAACACCGCCTGGTTCGGTCCCGGTGACTTCGGAATCTTCAGCGACACCAAGGCCCGCCCCGCCGGTTGGGTCGACAGTTGGTCTGATGGCCGCACTCGCGAACTCGGCTTCGGCTCGGTTCACCCAGGCGTCGCCTGCGCTGTGTTCGGAGATGGCTCAACCAAGACCATCCCTCAAGCCACCTCCACGCTGCTGCTGATTCGCCTCGGCAAGCGGTCTGATGGTCAAGCCATCAACACCACCGAGCTGTAAGCTTTCGTTGGTTCATTCGTACGAACTCTGCTCGAGCGGAATCATCCCCGCCGAGCAGAGTTTTTTATTGAATAACACATGAGGTGATTTCAATGTCCATGCCTGCCAAAACCTTCCGCCTCCTCCTGCTCGTTTCCTTCCTCGCCATTCCGCTCCTCTCCGGATGCGGCGGCCGCGGCAGTAGCGCCGACCAAATGGTCGCCGCCAACAACGATACGAACGTCAAGCGACTCGGAAACCTCTACGGTTTCTTCCACCTGAAAAACCAGTTCCGCGGACCTAAAGACGAAGCCGAATTCAAAAAATTCATCGGCGAACAAGACGCCGCTCGACTGAAACTCGCTGGTATCACTAGTTCGGACGTCAGCAACCTGTTCGTCAGCGAACGCGACAAGCAGCCATTCAAGATTCGCTACGGAGTGAACACGCAACTCCGTGGTCCATCTTTGGCTGTCATTTTTGAAGCTGATGGTGCAGATGGAAAGCGACAAGTCGGATTCACCGGCGGCAGCATGGAGGAAGTCGATACCAGTCGTTACGACGAACTCTTCAGCGGCCGCGCCGACCCCAAGCCGACCGAAGCAGCCGGCGATCCCCGCGGTGCCCGACAGTAATCGAAATCGTCTTTTGAGATAAAGCTCGAATTTACAACACGCCCAGCCGCCCCCCACCTAGTCGAAGCCTCTATGTTCCATCGTCTCCAGCTTCTCGTGCTCGCGCTGCTCCTGCTCCCCGGCTCCGTTTTCGCCCAAAACGGTACGTTCTCAGCTGACACCGTTCTGCAGATCGCTCCTTCCAAGAAATCGAACGTTCCTGACTGGGTTGCCGACGCCGTCTTCTACCAACTCTTCCCCGAGCGATTCCGCAACGGGGATCCCAAAAACGATCCCGACCGGAATTCGCTCGAGGACCCGCAGTGGGTTCCCGACAACTGGAAACTGACTCCGTGGACCGCGGACTGGTACTCCCGCGCTGATTGGGAGCAAAAGAGCGGACCCAGCTTTTACGAGAACGGCGTCTTCAACCGTCGCTGCGGCGGCGACCTGCAAGGCGTCCTCGACCAACTCGACTATTTGAAAAAGCTGGGCGTGAATTGCATTTACTTCAACCCCGTCTTTTACGCCCGCAGCCTGCATAAGTACGATGGCAACAGCTTCCACCACATCGACCCGCATTTCGGCCCCGACCCGGCGGGAGACTTTGCCTTGATGGCCAAGGAACCACCCGACCCCAAGTCATGGCAATGGACCGCTGCCGACAAGCTCTTCCTGAAGCTAATTGAAGAAGCCCACCGCCGCGATATTCGCGTCATCATCGATGGCGTGTTTAATCACACGGGGCGCGACTTCTTTGCCTTTCAAGATATCCGCAAACAAGGTGCCGCTTCGCCCTACGCCAACTGGTACATGGTCAAGTCCTACGACAATCCGGCGACACCAGAAAACGAACTGAAGTACCAATGCTGGTGGGGCGTCGAGACACTCCCTGAATTTGCCAACAACGCTGACGGCTCCGACCTCCATCCCGAACCGAAAAGCTATGTCTTCGAAATCACCCGACGCTGGATGGACCCCAACGGCGACGGCAAGCCCAACGACGGCATCGATGGCTGGCGATTGGATGTCGCCAACGAAGTCCCCAACGCGTTTTGGCTCGACTGGAATCGACTGGTGCGCGAAATTAATCCCGAGGCCTACACGGTTGCCGAAATCTGGACCGATGCGGCCAAGTACCTCGAAGACTGCGGCTTCTCCTCTACCATGAACTACCACGGCTTCTCCTTCCCCTGCAAGGCGATGCTCGTCGACGGACGAATCTCCGGCCAAAAGTTTGCTGAGACCATCACCAGCCGACTCGCCAATCACGCCCCGGATATCCGTTCGGCTCTGCTCAATCTGCTCGAGTCACATGACACCGACCGACTCGCCTCGATGGTCGTGAACGCCAAGTACAACCGGCCTTACCTCGATGCCGAACGAGCCGACTACGACCGGGGCGAGCGAGTCAGCCCGCGCAACTTCCCCGAGTACGATGTCTCGCGGCCGAATGAGTCCGAGCAAAAAATCGTCCGGCTCGCGACCCTCTTCCAGATGTCTTTCGTCGGAGCACCAATGCTCTACTACGGAACCGAAGCCGGCATGGACGGTGCGGATGACCCGGATGATCGGATGCCCATGGTTTGGCCTGACCTCACCTACGAACCGAGAACGCACACGCCCTCCGGCAAACTGCCCGCGCCCCAGCCGATCGCTTTTGATCAAGCAATGTACGCTTGGTTCCAAAAAGCGATCGAACTGCGGACCAATTCCGAAGCGCTGCGCCGCGGTAACCTCCGCATCGTTTACGCCGACCCGCTCCGTCCTGTAATCGCCTTCCTCCGCGAAGCCAACCAAGAACAGATACTCGTTGTGATCAACCGCTCGAACGACGAGATTGACCTGGAACTACCACGCAACGCCCTCAGCCAACAAGGAAACCCTCGGCTGAAACTGTTGCTGACCAACGATGATACAATCGAGCCCGAAGTCCGCACCAAGCAGGGAGTCATCAGTCTCGAACTCCCTGCCTGCTCCGCGGGCGTTTGGAAAGTTAACCGCTGAGCCGTCCATCATTCAAATGCTTCGCCCCGCAACAATCGGGTCCATCCCACTGAACGCCTTGTTCATCGGCTTGGCATCGATTGCTGCGCTCCTCGCCATTTCAACCGGCTGCTCTCACATCGATAGCGGTCCAAAGCAGCGTCTGGTCATCTGGCATCAGATGATGGTCGGCGAACGAAAGATCCTCGAACAACAACTCGAGGCGTTCGAGCAAGCGAACCCGGGCATCGAAGTCGAGGCGCTTTACAAGGAAACAGAGGAACTCCGCAGCGGATTCCAAGCCGCGGCCTTGGCTGGAATCGGCCCAGACCTAATCTACGGTCCCTCCGATGCCATCGGCGCATTTGTGACGATGGGCCTACTCAGCGACCTCCAGCCCTATTTCTCCGCAACCGAACTCGAAGAATTCGTCGACCAAGCTGTGATTCGGGTCGCCTCCGAAAACGGCCCCTCACCCAGCCCCACTCCCGTCTATCAACTGGGCGACCGACTCGGCAATCACCTGGCCCTAGTCATCAACCGCAGGCTGCTCGCGAATCCGCCCGAGACGACGGACCAGCTGGTGGAATTTGCCAAAGCGAACACCCTTGATAGCGACGGCGATGGCAAGCCCGAAGTCTACGGCCTTGTCTGGAACTTTACCGAACCGTTTTTCCTGA
>JBJTQD010000168.1:0-4185 GCA_046075445.1 Planctomycetota bacterium | reverse complement strand
CTGAGTTTTCCTACCTGATGGGAAAACGCTATCTAAAGTTAAATCTGAAACAGGCCGCCCGTCAGATGTTTGATATCGCCAGCCAAAATGCGACTGCCGATTCTGAAGTAAAAAATCTGGCCATGGAGGAATTGGTTGGACTTGAAAAATGATACCTCCGGACAAGAAAAGCGGACAAGAAAAGGTGTCAGGGTGTGCCGGGATAAAACCGGTTTGGGATAGAGAATGCGAGTATCTTACGAAGAAGGTTTAGCCAACTACTTCGGCCTTCAGCGGAGGGGCGGAACGGGCGACCGGTCTGTCTTGAGCGTCCGTGCGAAGGGTAACGCAGGCCAGCTATTGAGCTCCGAAATCACCTTTTCTGTGTGCCGATCCTGTCCTGACAGGGAGAAGGCAACATCGTCACGGCCGCCAACGGCAAGGCTGGGACGAACACGGCGGAGTCTGAGAACCTGTGCATGTGTGGACATTCCAAACGCGAGAACCGGGAGGTCTCTTTGGTTTCCAGTGGCAATGAGCAACGATGATGCTCGGCCCTGGGACGGTCAGCGAACGTCTCCGACGGAAAGGCTGGCATGAACGCCCAAGAGAATTCAGATGAGTCCATAGTACCTGCGAAGTCGGCGAACTGCGGTGGTGCTGAACCAGCAACGGAGCCGATCGAGGGAAGGGACTCAGCCAAGAGGAACGACGTGCAGGCCGACTTGCTCCGGACACAGGGCCGGGTCGAACGCAAGTTCAGCGGATTGCACGGCGTGCGTGAAGCTGCCCGCAAGACGAGCAGAACGTGGAGGTCAACATCGTAGACCTTCACGAGCGGAACCAACGCTTTCGCGCCCGACTCAAGGCAAGAGCCGTATGAGGTAATCCTTCACGTACGGATCTGTGCGGGGGGCGGCTGGCAACAGCCGTCCCTACCGCGATTCCAGTTTCACAAACCTGAATTAGGGTCCCGAACCTGCGGCCGCTCTGAGCGGAAGACCCAGTCATGCGGCACTTTCGCGTCCGGAAAAGCAACCGTGGGGCAATTCACTGATTGACCCCCGTCCCCTTTTACTCAGCTAAACTCTTCCATGCACCGCAGGAACTCCTGCATCTCCAACTCGCTGCCTACGATCAGCGGCGTGCGCTGGTGAATGTCGGTTGGCTGCAAGTCGAGAACTCGGCCCTTGCCGCTCAGCGCCATGCCCCCAGCTTGCTCGGCAATAAACGCGATCGGATTCGCTTCGTAAAGCAATCGCAATTTGCCCTGCGGATGCGACTTCGTCGGTGGATACATAAACACCCCACCTTTCAGCAGCGTGCGATGGAAGTCAGCCACCATCGATCCGATATAGCGCGAAGCGTAACGCTGACCAAGCTTCTGCATTCGCAACCGTTCGATCAACTGATTGTAAGCCTCCGGGAAATCCTCGCGGTAAGCCTCATTCACCGAGTAATAACTTCCCTGCTTCGGCATCTTGATGTTTTCATGACTCAGCACGAAAGCACCAATCGATGGATCCAGTGTAAAGCCATGCACTCCGTTGCCAACCGTGTAGACCATGATCGTCGAGGAGCCATAGACGACGTAGCCCGCGCCAATCTGTTTGCGGCCTGGCTGTAAGATCCAACTCACCGCGTCGTCCGTTGTCGAGCCATCGGGTCGACGGAAAATAGAAAACGTCGTTCCCACACTGACGTTCACGTCGATGTTGGATGATCCATCTAAAGGATCAAAGACGACCGCATACTTTGCCGCGGCTGAAAGATGGGGCAACAAGATCGGTTGTTCGTTTTCCTCCGATGCCAGCACTCCCACACTTTCGCGGGAACCAAGATGGTGGATCAGCGCCTCATTGGCGTAGACATCCAGTCGCTGCTGCAACTCTCCTTGTACGTTCGTCGCGCCGGCATCCTCCAATATGTCGGTCAGCCCCGCCCGCCGAACTTGAGCTTGAATCCGCTTTGTTGCCAGCGTGATCGCCGAGAACATAAACGAAAACTCACCCGTCGCCCCGGGAAACCGCCGCTGTTCCTGCAGAATGTGCTGCTGAATCGTCAAGATTGGGGAATGCATCGCTCGCGCTCCTTGAGACCGCCGGGGAATATTTTTCGATCGTAATCCGCCGACGGATTTCGACCAATTCATCTTTTTGCCGCAGGCTTGTCGGTAACCCCCGCAAAAGAGATTGCCCAGCTTAACTATCGACGAGTCGGCTCATTCGGCTGAAGCCCCTTCCGCCAAGCAGTCTCGGGAAATTGCCACTCGCGCAGATTGACCACCCGCACCAGTTGCCCGATAAGAGCGTGTGTCTCAAACCTCGGATCAACTACCGAGGAAATACCCTGCTCAGGTAAACACGACTTCAAAAGCACAAGTTCTTCCGCAGCCAACTGCGAAGCGACCTCCGCCGCGATCGAATCACTGGTCGTTCGCCAACTTCGCTCAAAAACCAATTCACGCTCGGCCCAATCGCCACACTCCAGCACCAAATCCGAGCGGCTTGGCAAACACATCTCGGGCCGCCAACCACGCACCAGCTTCGCTCCAGCCAAAGCCCTCGCGACATCAGCTGCATTCTGGTCCATCAGCTGCAACGCCCGGACATGAGCCGACTCGTCGCTGAGCCCCACAGCAGTTTGTTCTCTGCGCAGCGCTTCAACTCGCTCTCCCCCGCCGACGACAATCAAATTCGCCGCCGGCGCTTGTGCGTCCAGCCAACGCCGCAGTCGCTCAGCCCAATCGCTCAGCTCAAGCAAACTTCCACCGAGCTTGATCACCCGAGTCACCACGAAGCGGCATCCTTTGCAGCGAGCCGGGCAACGGCAAAAGCCGCCGCAGCTGAACTAGCCTCTCCTCCAAACAATTCTCCCCAATAAGCCACCCGGCCAGTCCACTCCAGCCGCCGCAGTAACGGACGCGCCAGCCGCTCGCCTGATCCGCTGAACACGATCCTGCCGATCAACTCCCTGGAATTCCGCTCAAGCAACCTCGAGACCGCGCCCACCAACCGCCGCAATAATCGTCTCTGCGCGGCAAGCGCAAATTCCGGCAACACCGAACTGGCTAACTCCTCCGGCTCGGCACAAAGCATTCTCGCCAGTCGCCGCAAACACTCGGGCTTCGACAGCGGTCGGCCATCGCACGGTGACGCAGTATCGGCTCGCTCGGGAAAAAGTCCTGTCACAATCAGGGCATCCTCAATCGATGCAAAATATTCTGCGGCCAGACCCACCTTCGTCCCAGAGAGTAGAAACTCTGGCAAGACAACATTTAATGGAGTTCTCCCCGCGCCGCAGTAAAGCAACTCTTCGCTGAGCAGTCGCCCCAAATCATCGCGCTCGCTTGGCGTTGGGCTTCCATTGGCGAACGAAATCAAATCGTTCGTCGTTGTCCCGATATCGATTAGCAGACCACGCTCAGCAGCAAACTCCCGGGCAGTCAAAGCCGCAATCGCATGCCAGTTGGCCGCTGCCGTGAGCCGCCAATTGGCTTTCGCCACCGCAGCCGAAACGAATTCGCCAGTGACTTGATAATATCGAGCGACGGAGCGGCCAGCAGCAACCGCCTCGACCGAATCGACAATCGACTGGACTCCTCGCTGTTTATTCTCAAAACAATCGCACAACTCGCCGGTCATCGTCACCGCCACCTGGCCCGCGGCGGGCAAGCTGTCCAATTGCTGCTGCAAGGCCCGCGAAAGTCCGGCCGGGTCGCGCCACAACGGAAACGGCACCGTGATATGGGCTTCGCGCCCATCCGACAACTTTAGATTTGCGCCCCCAATATCAATCCCGATCACATTCATGAGACCACGTCCTGCAGCGCCTCCGGGAGATTCGGAAAGCGAAACGCATAGCCCCCCTCGCTCGCCACTTTCGGAACCACGCGCGACGAGGCGAGCAGCGAATCGGCAAACTCGCCGATCGCCAACCGCAATCCAAATCGAGGAGCCGGAAGAAAAGCGGGCCGCTTGAGTTGCTTGGCAAGCTCTCTCGTGAACTCACGATTTGTCACTATTCCGGGTGCGACCGCATTGACCGGCCCGCGGATTTGTTCGTTGCCCAGTGTCCAAGCGATCAGCTCGACCACATCGCGCTCGTGAATCCAGGGAAACCACTGCCGGCCGCTGCCCAAGCGACCACCCAGCCCCCAGCGAAAAAGCGGCAGCATTTTCTCCAGCGCCCCGCCATCGCGCCCCA
>JBJTQD010000167.1:0-6957 GCA_046075445.1 Planctomycetota bacterium | reverse complement strand
GACACTCGCCTGATTGGGGCTGAGGTTTTTCAGGGGGAAGCATTTCTCGCCGGTCTCGCTGTCGATCAGCACACCGTGGCGCTGGCTGAATGTACCCCGTTCGCAATCTTGCCCAGTCAAACGGATCGGATGACCTTCGAGAGCAAGCGTGGCAAAAGCCGCCAGCTCAGCTGTGGCCCAGTCGATAGGGCGTTCGCCACCGGCCATTTCCCCGCGGCCTGAAATTGTCCGCTCTAGTTTTTTATTGAGCTGGAATCCAGGCGGGAGTTTGGCCATTCCCTCGAGAGCTTGAACGAGATGCTCCTTACCTGATCCGGTGTCGAGGTCGTCATCCGTTCGCTCAACTCCGCCGTAATAAGAGTCCCAGTATCCCGAGAGTGACTGATTGTCGGAATGGAATTTCGTCTGCTTCGATTCTTCCAAATCGCTTTCCAGCGCCGCTCGTCGGGCGGAGGCGATTCGGTCGGCTTCATCTCGTGTGATGCCATCGAGTTTTAGCAGATGTTCCAGATAACTATCGCGAATCGTTGGGCGCGAATCAATCAGCCGGTACATGATCGGTTGAGTGAAACGTGGCTCGTCGGCTTCGTTGTGTCCGAGTCGACGGTAGCAGTACATGTCGATCACCACGTCACGCTTGAATTTGTGACGGAAGTCGAGCGAGAGTTCGACGACCTGGGCAACAGCTTCCGGATCTTCTCCATTGACGTGAAAGATTGGAACCTGAAGCATCTTGGCCACGTCGCTGGCGTAAGTTGTCGATCGCGACTCATTGGCGTTCGTGGTGAAACCAACTTGATTGTTGATGATCACATGGAGAGCCCCGCCGACGTGGTAGCCGAATAGTTGGCTGAGGTTCAGGGTCTCCTGCACAACCCCCTCGCCGATAAAGGCCGCATCACCATGAATCAGCACGCTCAAGCATTCGGAGCGATTCACGTCATGATGGCGATCTTGTTTGCTGCGGCAACGGCCGAGCGCAACAGGGTTAACGAACTCGAGGTGGCTGGGATTAAAGCAGAGCGAGATGTGGACAGAGCGGCCGCTCTTGGTTTGGTAGTCGTTGCTGTAGCCCATGTGATAGAGCACATCGCCACCGCCGCGATTGGCTTCCGGGTCCGGATCGTCGAACGACCAGAAGATGTTTTGCGTCCGCTTGCCCATGATGTTGGCTAGCACGTTGAGCCGTCCGCGGTGAGCCATCCCTAGAACGACTTCCTTGACGCCTTGGTTGGCTGACTTCTCGATACAGAGATCGAGCAGCGGGATCAGTGTTTCTGAGCCCTCGAGTGAGAAGGTCTTTGCGCCGATAAATTTTTTCCGGACGAACTCTTCAAAGATGACCGCATCGGTCAGCTTGTTCAGAATTCGCACTTGGGTCTGCCGGTCGAGCTGGATTCGATTTTGCGTCTTCTCCATCCGCTCCTGCAGCCAGCTGCGAACGTCGTAATCATCGATGTGCATGAACTGAGCGCCGATCGAACGGCAGTAAGTCGTTCGCATCTGTTCGATCAGCTCTTCGAGCGTACGGACATCAGCGCCGCCGATGGTGCGCGAGGAGACTCGCTTTTTCATGTCTTCGGGGCGAAGTCCGTAAGACGCAGGATTCAGTTCGCTGTTGGTCTCTCGCGGCATCCCGAGAGGGTCGAGTTTTGCCTCCAAGTGCCCGCGGACTCGGTAGCCTCGGACCAGTTGATCGACGCGGTCCTGCAGCACAACGGCCGCATGCACGTCGTTGGAGTCACTCCCAGCGGTAGTCCCAGTAGCGGGCGCTTTGCCGGCAGAAGTCGCAGTCCGCAATTCGCTCGGACGGAAGTTCCGAAAGTATTCTTGCCACTCAAGAGAAAGGCTGCTGGGGTCCCGCAGGAATTCTTCGTAGAGACCGTCGATGTAGGCTTGGCTGGTAACGTTCATTGAACTGGGGGACTGAACCATCACAAAGAGGCAAAATAATTGCAAATCACGCTGTTTCTAATTTATCGGCCAAGGGTTGAAATGGATACGCCAATCCAAGTCAGCGGGAGTCTTTTTTTGCCGCGGATTGTTAGGTTTTTTTGCTTCCAGCAAGCCTCAGCCGGCCTCGATCTCTCATTGCGGCTTTTCTTCCGTCAGCCGGCTCCGCGCCAGCCCTCCTCGTCAGCCGGCTCCGCGCTAGCCCCCGGTTCGGCAGCTCAGCAATGCGTTGCTTACTCGCGCGTCACCACGCCCTTCTCAAAGCCTCAGGAACGTGCCACCCAGAGTCTAAATCAAGCCTGAGCATTTCGCGCCTTGCGGGCAGCGATAAACGAACGCACCGACAACAGCACGTAGACCAAGCACAGCACGGTCATCAGGATGCTAAACATCAGCGGCCGGGAGATGTTTCCCGCAAAGATATCCCCCAATTTCGAGGCCAACCGACCTCCCGCAGCAAGGAAGCCGAGCAGAGCCACCCCCGCTGCGCCGTGCATCGCGTGTTTCCGCATTCGCTCGTCCAAGCCGAGCGTCCCGCAAATCAGGAGCAGCAATCCAACCACCGAGGGAATCAAAGCCGTCTTTGAGCGTCCCGATTTGGCTGGGGGCTGAGTTTCGCTCCCGGAACTCGCCTTCTCGTCTGCCTTAGCCGCTGCGGGCTTTGCCGCTTCGGTCGTCATCGCATTGGGGTCGGTTCCGAAATAGCCCACCAACCCGAGCACAGTCAGCAACAATCCAAACAAAATTGACCACTTCGCCATGACTCTACTTTCTTGAATGAAAACGATTTGCTGATTCAGTTGATTGCTTGACCGAGAGGACCGCACCGGGCGAGGAAGACATAACGTTCAACAAGCCCCTCGCCCCAGACTAATTCCGCTTTTTCCCGGGGTAATTGTAGGCTGGATTGTCCGGGTCGAAATCGGCTTCCGTCAGGCCAACGTTTAGCCGCAAATCCGAGTAAAAAAACTTTTCCAAAAGCGGAGGTTCCTGGCCCGGTTCAGCCGGCCAGTCGAAGCCCTCGTACCCGAATAGCAATTGCTGCTCGATGTCAAAATAGATCCGGGCCAAGTGGAAATCGTACGGCCCTTCTTTTTTCGGATGGCGAATTTCCAGCAAGACACACTTCCGGCTATCGACTTCACAGGCCGGATCGAAACTAATTTCACACTTGCCAAAAGCGCGATCCCGCCGCCCGCGCTCGATCATCAACTCCAGCAAATTGACCAGTCCAATCTCGGTGACCGGATACTTGTTGCCGTTCATCGCGACGGGCCCATCAGGTGGCAGATTCCAACGCGCCAAATTCAGCAAACCGGCCTGATGAGCAACAAGGTTGCCATCGTTCTTGCCCTCAACCCAAATCACCTCTTGGCCGTTGAGGCTCTGTGGCTTGAGAAATTTTCCGTAAACCGCAAAAGGAATTCCAGCAGTCGGGTTTCTCTCCCGAATCTTGCATTGCATGTACTGTGCGTCGCGCAGCTTTCCATTCATCTGGACCGCGCTGACCATCAGGCACTCATAATCGCGAATGTTGTCCTGCAGATGTTTAAGCGACTTGTCAGCAATATCGAGCACGACATCAAGCGGATTCTCGGCCGCATTCAGCGCCTCTTGGCTCAGTCCAGACAAAACGCCGGGCAGAAGCGTCGACGAAGACGCGGCAGCTTCCCCTTCCTCAGTGCTCGCAGCTTGCTCAGTCTGCTTCTCACCGCGCGAAATCTTCAGTTCATGCACCAAGCTTGGGTCGGCACTTGCCGTAAACCAATTTTGCCAAGCGTAACTAACGCCCCAGAACAGCAGCGGCAATGCGACAAGACTGACGACGATTCGCAGAATCCAGCGACGAGCCGGATGCTCGTTGCGGCGATTGGGCGTTGTGTCAGTGGAAGTTGGCGTCGTCATCGGAACCGAATTGATCTCTGAAGTTGGGCAGGGCGGCTGAATGAAGGACTTTGAGGCGATGTCGCAAGGCAGTTCTCGAAGCTTCGACTCAGCGGGCCGCGAATTGCTCCGCGTAGTTGAGGATCCAGCTGTCAATTTTTGATTTGAACTCCGCGAGACCGACCTGTTCGATTTCCTGGAAATGATTCCAGTTGGCGATTTCCCGGTTCTTGATCGTCCCCTTCCCCGAGATGTTGACCACATTGAATTGGTTCAGCGGCCGGACGACCAGTTCGAGGCGGCTGTAGAAACTCCCCCCGCGCATCAGGTCATCGCGTTTGATTGCGCCGCCCCAGCCCCGTTCCCCGTAGACGGTTTCGTAAGTGAAACCGGGGAAATGTTGAGCCAACCTGCGAAGCCCCTCTTCGATGTGCTCGCTTAAAACCAATCGGTAATCGGTGTGGTGTCGCCGAACTTCCTCGTCGGTTAACTTGCGGTTGGCTCCAGCTGCCTTTACCGTGTCGGCCCGCTGTTTGCCTCGGGAGATCGCCTGTTTTAGTTGTTCTTCAAAATCCATGCGGATACCTAAGCCGTGATGTCTGTCCCGCTTAATTGTATCGACTGGTGCCACGCAGCGAACCCCGATGCTGGCACTTCGGGTCGCACTCTGGCAGCCCGTTTCGCAGGGCCGTGGCCCAAGTCCGGTTTGGCATTGTCAAAAAAAGTGCAGGAATTTACTCTAGCCGTTCAATCTGGGGTCGTTTTATCAGGGTTCACGCAACGTCTTGAGCTCGCGAATAGATGACTCTTTTCGCAACGCACACATTATCGCACCCATTTACCCGCGCCCGTTGAAACTCGCCCGGCAACGCTTGACCCGCGTTTGACTTGGCCAACTCCACCGGGCTGCATAGAAATAAGTTAGTTGGCCTGTCGGCACGCCTGAACCGAGCGTCTCGCTTGCCCTCAATCCGCTAAGGAGTTCCCGCTTGATAGTTGCCGCCTCTACAAATTGCTTTCCCGACCTCCCCTTTGACGAGGCGATTGAGAAAATTGCCGACCTCGAATACTCCAGCGTTGAGCTGGCGATTCACGAAAACGGCTCACACCTCAAGCCCAGCGAAGTGCTGGCGAATCTGGACCAAGCCATTTTGGTCTGCAATTCCATCCGGCGATTGAATCTCACCGGATTGAGTTTGCAGTTCGATGCAACGGGCGAAGAGTTTTTCGACCAGTTCTCCCGCTGCTGCACCCTGGCCAAGGCCGTTAAAGTAGTCACACTCACCGTCCCCAGTGGCGAGCACGGCACCCCTTTCAACGAAGAGGTCGAGAAGTTCAAGCGCCTCGCACAAATTGCCGACCGCAATGGAATTCGAGTCGGCATGCGAAGCCAATACGGGCACCTTTCAGGCGATGTCGATACCATCTCCGTCATCTGCGGACACGTCAAGGGTTTGGCTCTCAGTCTCGACCCCAGCCAATACTTCTACCGTACTGACCGCCCGGGGAACTTCGAAAAGCTGCTTCCCTACGTCCACAATGTCTACCTCCGCGACTCGAACAAAGAGCATCTGCAAGTTCGAGTCGGTCAGGGGATCATTGACTTTGGCAAGCTAGTCAGTCAGTTGACCCAAATGCATTACAACCGCGCCTTGGTCGTCGAGGTTGGGCCTCAGCCCGACGTTGACCATCTCGGCGAAATGCGAAAGCTGAGACTGCTGCTCGAAAGCCTGCTCTTATGATCCGCTAGTAGTTGCCCGAGTGTTTCGCGATCGTACTTCGATCTTGCGACCGAAACTGAACTTTAAACCGGCGTCTTGCGCGGATCCGGCTGATTTATAGGCGCACTGATTTTTGGGCGCACTGATTTTTAGGCACACCGCGCGGTGCACTTCGACTCGCCTGTTGGTGAGAGGCTAAACGACCTTAGAGCCGTTGTCCCAGCTCTCCAGTCGCAACGGTTGCTCCGAGTGCGGGTCCGCTACTCGCAGCGCGACCTTTCCGCTGACAACATCGTCCACCAATCGCCCGACAACTTCCTGTCGCCAGCCCTGTAGCGTCGCTTCGGTCGAGCCGCCGCGAAGCAGCCCGAGTTTTTTGGCCGCGATGTTGCGAATGTCATTTGCCGAAGCGACCAATGCCGGAGCAATTTGCTGGTCGACGCAAACCAAATTCAGGCTCGTCAGGAGAAACTGCCCCAGCAGCCCCAGCGAAACCGAATGGTGGGCTTCTGGCTTGGCTGGCCACTGTTTCTCAGGCAAGCCTTGTGCGATCGCAACCTGACGGGCAATCGCTGCCAAGTAGCGATCGCTCACCCGTTGCTGCAATCCTCGAATCTCTTTGACCCGCGTTGGATTGGACTCACCCCGTTTGGCAATCTCGACCAATAAGTCATCCGGAAGAATGCGGCGCGGCGAGCGATCTTGCTGCCGCGCTTCGCTTTCGCGCCAGTCATACAGCTGACGCACGATCGCCAAGGTTTGTCGGTTCAACCTGCTAATCGAGGGCAACCGCTGCCACTGCGAGGTCGTTTCGCTCGTTTCGAGTTCCTCCAGCCAGCTGACGACCTCCTCGCGATACCACTCGCTCCGACCAAGTCGGTTGAGCCGCTCGTTCATTCGCTCGTACATCGGGATCAAATACTCGACGTCTTGCAGCGCGTAGCGGATTTGCTCACGCGTCAGCGGACGCTTGCGCCAGTCAGTCCGCGTCTCCCCTTTGGAGAGCGAGTTCCCTGTCAACTGATTCACGAGCGTCGTGTAAGCGGCAGGATATTCCATCCCGATGAAACCACCGACCAGTTGCAGGTCGAACAGTTCCTTCGGTCTCGCCCCCGTTGCGCGAAAGCAGAACAGAAATTCCTCGCGCGCCGCATGGACAATCGTCACCCCAACATCGTTGACGATCAGCTCCCAGAAAGGAGTCAAATCATTGATTGAAATGGCGTCGATTAGCGCCAGTTTGCTCCGCGTTGCGACTTGTACCAAGCAGAGTTGTGGGCGGTAACAGTTCGCCGAGACAAACTCTGTATCAGAAGCGAGCAGGTCGGAACCGCGCAAGCTTCCACAGAATCGAGCCAGCTGCTCGTCAGTGGTGATCTGCTCATACTCTGGTAACTTG
>JBJTQD010000166.1:0-6112 GCA_046075445.1 Planctomycetota bacterium | reverse complement strand
GTTGAGTTCGCCGGTCAAAACTTGCCAAGTTGATTTCCGGGCATCCTGACCTGCTTGTCCGGCTAGCCACTTCCGCAGTTCGAGTGGCAGATCGTTTTGCTCGTAAGCGGTGAGAGTTTGTTGAGCTGTTCGCAATTGCTTTTCATAAGCTGCTCGACGTTCTTGATTGCCGACCGGATCGAGATCGAATTCCTTTTCCGAGCGGATCGCTGTCGAAAAGGCGGCAGCGAAGCGGTAGTAATCATCGACTCCAATCGGATCGAATTTATGATCGTGACACCGCGCGCAGCCGAGAGACAAGCCGAGAAAGGCAACGCCCGACGTTGCCGTAATGTCGTCGAGTTCATCGTAGCGAGCCGACTCGAATTCGGTTTCCGTCAGCTGAGTCGGAAACGCACCGCCGCCAAGGAACCCGGTTGCCATCCAAGCGAGCGGTTCGTTGGGTTGCAGTTCGTCGCCGGCAATTTGCCACTGAACGAATTGGTTGTAGGGGAGGTCGGCGTTAAAGGCTTTGATCAGAAAATCGCGATAGTGGTAAGCGGTGGGGCGATCGTAATCCTGTTCGTAGCCGTGTGACTCGCCAAAGCGGGCCACATCGATCCAGTGCCGCGCCCATCGCTCGCCATATTCCGGTCGGGCGAGCAGCGTCTGGACCAGTTCGCTCCAAGCTTGCCGATTGAGAGTTTGCCCTGGCGTGAGCCCCGTGGTCAGACGCTCGGTCCAAGCTTGAACTTCTTCCGGCGTTGGTGGCACGCCCAGTAAGTCAAACCAAACGCGGCGGATGAGGACTCGCGGCGCGGCGATTGGCGTTGGCTCGATCTTTTTCTCGATAAGCTTTTGGCGGATAAAGCGATCGATTGGGGAGAGTTGGTCGAGGTCCCCGCCCAAGTTGGGTGGCGGTGGATTGCTCAGGGGCTGGAATGACCAAAACTGTTTGCCCCCTTCGATATCAAGTTTTCGGGTGGGAGTTGCGGCAGCTCCCTTTCGCGGGTCGGCGGCGCCCGTTTCGATCCATTTGGCGAAATCGGCGATCACTGCGTCCGGCAGTTTGCCCGCGGGAGGCATTTCGTAAGTCTCGTAATGAAGCACATCCAGCAACAGGCTTTCGTCGGGTTTGCCGGGAACGAGAGCTGGGCCGCTGTCGCCGCCCGCGATCAATCCGGCCCGCGTATCAAGTGTCAGTCCGCCTTCCAAATCGCCCGCCTTGGCTGCTTCGGCAGAGTGGCACTTGTAGCAGTGCTCGACCAAGACAGGCCGGATTCGATTTTCGAAAAAATCCAACTGCTCGGGGGAGTAAGTCGGTTCGGTTTCCTGAGCCGAAGATCCGCCAGCCAAAGAAACGAACAAAATCCAAAAGCCAAAAAGCAACCCGCGCGACAAGGTAGCTGAAATCGTCCAATGATTAGGCATGCGAGACTCGCTGAAACGATCGTGTGAGAGCCATTATTCTACACCAACCGCAAGCCAGTGTCCTGATTCGTTCCGCAGCATGATTGCCGGTTGCAAGCAAACGCGCGCTCGAGGTCGTGCTCGACAGCGATGTTTTTCGCATACGGCAGTTGTCTGCAGCTTGCGGCGAGCTTGAGCTTTGCCGCGCCGTCAGTCATCATGCAACGGTCTTGAAGAGCTATTCAGCAACCGAATCGACTATCTCGAGTTGGGGATCCTGATCCATGCAATCTTGTTTGTGCAAATTTTTTCTCGTTGGAATGTTCCTTGTTGTTTCGGCTGTGACAGCCTCGGCGCAGGAAGCGAAACCGCTGTTTCGTAGTGAGGTCGTCACGAAGGGGACCCCGAATCATGCAGTTCAGGTGTCGGTTGATATTCGCGGCCTCAAGCAGCTCTATCTGGTCGTTGATGATGGCGGCAATGGTTTCAGTCACGACTGGGCTGATTGGGCAGATGCCAAACTGATCGGGCCGAAAGGTCAGCTCGCTCTCTCTTCGCTCAAGCCGACGATGACGACTTCCGGTTGGGGCAGCGTGCAGATGAACACGAACTGCGAAGGGCGTCCGCTGCGGATTAGCGGCCGGACTTATGAATCGGGGATCGGTACGCACGCCAGCTCGGTTGTCGGTTTTGAACTTCCGGAGGGCTACGAGAAATTCGAAGCTCTCGCCGGACTCGATGAGGGTGGAACGAGCCAACCCGGCGGCGACAACGCGTCGGTCCGCTTTGTCGTCTATTCCCAGAAACCGAAAGGAGGCAGTTCGGCCGTCGCTGCAAGTCGCGAACCGGGAGATGCGGTATCCGGTCTCGATGTGGCCGAAGGACTAGAAGCGAAATTGTTCGCGGCCGAGCCGCAATTGCTCAGCCTAACCAACCTCGATGTCGACCATCGCGGCAGGGTTTGGGCTTGTGAAGTCGTCAATTATCGCGGCCACAATGGCGAGCGACCCGAAGGCGATCGCATCCTGATCTGCACCGACACCAACGGAGACGGCGTGAGTGATGAGGTCAAGGTTTATTACCAAGGTCGCGACATCGACTCGGCGATGGGGATTTGCGTTCTGGGAAACAAAGTGATCGTCTCTTGCTCGCCCAATATCTGGGTCTTCACTGATGAAAACGGAGACGACGTTCCGGATAAAAAAGAATTGCTCTTCAGTAAGACCGGCAGCGCGCAGCATGATCATGCGGCCCACTCATTTGTCTTTGGTCCTGACGGCAAGCTCTACTGGAACTTCGGCAACGAAGGGCACGCTGTGCATGATGCGGCTGGCAATCTGCTGAAGGACAAGCAGGGCAACGAAGCCGCGGCGCGCGGCAAGCCCTACTGGGGCGGGATGGTGTTTCGCTGCAATCCCGATGGGACTGAGATGGAAGTCCTCGGCCACAACTTTCGCAATAACTATGAAGCGACAGTCGACTCGTTCGGCGCCGTTTGGCAGTCGGATAACGATGACGATGGCAACCGCGGCGTGCGGATCAATTTCGTGATGGAGTATGGCAATTACGGTTACCTTGAGGAGCGGACCGGTGCGGGTTGGCAAGGAAAGCGCACGGGCATGGAGAGCGATATTCCCCGCCGCCACTGGCATCAGGATGATCCTGGTGTCGTTCCCAACCTTTTGGTGACCGGCGGCGGATCGCCGACCGGGATCACGGTTTACGAAGGCGAGCTGCTTCCCGAGGCGTTCCGCAATCAGATGATTCACTGCGATGCTGGGCCGAATGTGGTGCGCTCGTACGCCGTGGCTCCCATGGGCGGAGGATTTCGCGTGACGGCGGTGAACAACGTACTGCTCGGTGCTCGCGACAATTGGTTCCGTCCAGCTGACGTCGCGGTGGCTCCCGATGGCTCAATATTTGTCGCTGATTGGTATGACCCGGGGGTTGGCGGACATGGGATGGGCGACACGGCTCGCGGACGGCTGTTCCGGATCGCGCCGCCGGGTGCGCGGTATGAAGTTCCCTCCTATGATTTGAACACGCCCGCCGGCGCGGTTGCTGCGCTGCGCAATCCTTGCCAGTCGGTACGCTACCTCGCTTGGCAGGCGCTGAACAAATTCGGCGCGGAAGCGACAGAGGCGCTGACACAGATGGCGAGCGATTCGAATCCGCGCTATCGAGCCCGAGCTTTGTGGCTGCTTTCGCTGATCCCAGGCCGAGCGAGCGAAGCACTTTCGGCGGCCGCGACCGATGCCGATGAGAACGTGCGCGCGATGACGGCTCGGATGGCGCGGCGTCATCCAAAGTTGCTCGGCGAGTGGCTGGCGATGCTGATGGAAGACGATTCGGCCATGGTCCGGCGCGAAGCCGCAATTGCGCTCCGCGATTATCCCCGCGAGGACGCGCCAGTTATCTGGGCGGAACTCGCCGCGCGGCATCGCCGCGGAGACCGCTGGTATCTCGAAGCTCTCGGAATTGCTGCTGAGGGTCGTTGGAACGAGTGCCTTGCCGCTTGGCAGGAACTGGTTGGCGACGAGTGGACCAGCCCCGCAGGGCAGGACATCGTTTGGCGGAGCCGCGGTGACAAGACGAGCGAATTGATTGCCCAGCTATTGCAGGATCCCAGTCTCGATGGAGTTCAGATTTTGAGATTGTTCCGGGCACTTGATTTTCAGCCCGCCGAACAGCGGGCCGCCGCGATGCGCCACTTGGCGCTCACGATCGAGAAGCGAGCCGAGCAGCCTCAAGCGATCGCTCCGCTGTTTCTGCTGGAGCTCGCCGCGCGCACTCCGGAGTTCGTCAGCCTAGAAGTGCCTGAGCTGCGCAAGTCGCTGGGCGAATACCTCAAGACGACCGCGCCTGATGATGAATTTGTGGAGTGGGCGGGAAAGCTGCAGTTGGGTGGATTGGGCGAGCGATTGCTGCAGACAATCCTCAGCGCGGGCGATGATCGCAATCGCTTGGCGACAGCGACTCGCAGGCTGATCGAGTCAGGGGGCGTCGACTTGCTGTTGGCGAAGTTCATTGCCGTCGATGAACCGCTTCAGGTCCAAATGGTCCGCGGCCTCCAGTGGTCGGGAGCTCAGGAGTCGCGGGCCTTGCTTCAGCAGTTGTTGGCGAACGACGCGGTCTCAGCGCTCGTTCGCAGCGAAATCGTCAAGTCGCTCGGCCGCTGGCCCGCAGGGCAGAAGTACATGCTCAAGCGCATTGCGGCCAATGACTGGCCGGAAGAACTCCGCTTTCCCGCGGCAAATGTCTTGCTGACCAGCGAGGATGCGGCGATCCGCGAGCAAGCGGGCCGGTTTCTGACACTTCCAGCGAGTGCCGACAACCAGCCCCTGCCGCCGCTTGCCGAGCTGCTCAAGAAACAGGGTGATCCTGCCCGGGGGAAATCGGTGTTTGCGGAAGCCGGAACCTGCGCGAAATGCCATAAGGTGCGCGGCGAAGGCCAGGAAGTTGGTCCCGACCTGAGCGAAGTCGGCAACAAGCTTTCGGTCGAGGCGCTCTACGAATCGATCCTAAACCCGAGCGCTGGGATCAGTCACAGCTATGAGATGTACTCCTTGCTAAGCTCTGACGGGCGCACGATCTCGGGACTGTTGGTCAGTCAGACCGATGAGGAGATTGTGCTGAAAGATAAGGACGCGGTGCTGCACAAGGTACCGCGGGGCGAAGTTGATGAGTTTGCCAAGCAGCAGAAGTCGCTGATGCCCGAAGACCTGCAGAAGCAACTGACTGAGCAGCAATTGGTTGATGTGATCGAATACCTCAAGACCCTGAGAAAATAATGCCACAGCGCTGGACGACTTGGCGGCGATTTACCATTATCCTGTGGTACCTTCTGCTGCTAGTGGGACTGACCCCTGCCAGTTGGGCGGTGGCTTATCAGAATGAAGCGAAGGCGGGGTCTGCAAGTTTCTACTTGCTGACCACTCCGGAAGGGGCTGACCTGCCGGCGGAATGCGAGTTGAAAGATTTTCCGCTGGTGGTGCGGCTGAATCGCGAGACGTTCGATTTCGGGTCAGCGCGACCTGATGGGTCCGATTTGAGATTCTATTCGGCCGATGGTCAGTCCCTTGCGCATCAAGTCGAGGCTTGGGATGCGGCGGCAGGTACAGCCGTCATCTGGGTGCGGATTCCGCTGGTGCGGGGCAACGAGCGGCAGGAGCTGAAACTCGTCTGGGGCAAAGAAGCTGCCGCGGTACCCTCAGCCGTATTCGATGCGTCCAATGGCTTTGCCAGCGCTTGGCATCTCGGTGAGGATGTTCGCGATGAAGTTGGCACGCTTGAGATGAAGGATGTCTCGACCAAGCTGGTTGATGGAGTGATTGGCAAAGCGCGGCAGCTGGATGGCGGACAGGGTTGGTTCGGCGGTGAGCAGATTCCGGATTATCCGTCGGGAGGCCAGCCGCACAGCACCTCGGCTTGGTTCCGCCCCGAGCGGTCCAACTGCACGCTGATTGGCTGGGGCAACGAAGGTGGCGGTCGCGGTTCGAAAGTTCGCATGCAACTCCGCAGCCCACCGCACTTGCACATTGACAGCGACTTCTCGGACGTCGACGCGCCCGAGCCAGTTGTACTTGGGCAGTGGCATCACGTCGTCCACACTTATGCAGACGGCGAGGGAAAAATCTATCTCGATGGAAAGCTGGTGGGGCGCGATACGCCCAAGCTCGATATCAAGAGTCCGTCTCGACTGTGGCTCGGTGGTTGGTACCAC
>JBJTQD010000165.1:0-2068 GCA_046075445.1 Planctomycetota bacterium | reverse complement strand
TTTGCAGTCTCTGGGTTTGACCGTGGAGCCGTTTACATCGGAGGATGGAGAAATGACCGGACGATTGTGGGAACAAACGCGGCAAGCGGGATTGTCTTTGGGCGACCGCGCCTGTCTGAGTCTGGGGTGGCGATTGGGCGTTACCGTTTTGACGTGCGACCGCGCTTGGGTTGCCCTCGGCCAGTCTCTGGATATACAGGTGATTCGGTAATGGTTCTATTTTGATGACTAGAGCAGAGGTGGTAATGACTCGGAAAGATAAGCTAATACAACGCCCATCCCCACTTTGGGAACGCAGTATCAAGCTAAGATAGAAATCAATGAAATAATCTATTAAGTAGATCATGTTGATGGCCAAGTTTAAACCGTTTCGCCGCCTGTTGTCGCTATACATCGGACTTTTATGGGTTTTAACCCCAGTTATACTACCATTACCAGCCACAGCCCAGTCTATTGCCCCTTATCTGGATAAGGTGATCAACAACATCACGGGTACAAAATCGCGATGCGGTCGCAGACGTCTTCCACGTCAGCCAATAAGTGGCTGCACATCAGAATCGTTTTTCCTTGAGCTTTCAGCTCGAGGATCATGTCTTTCATTTCGCGGGTGCCGAGTGGATCGAGACCCGAAGTCGGTTCATCAAGCAAAACCAAGTCGGGGTCGTTGATCAGGGCCTGAGCCAACCCGATCCGCCGCACCATACCCTTGGAGTACTCGCGAAGCTGGCGGCGCTTTGCCCAAGTTAAGCCGACCTTCTCGATCAGCTCCGCAGCGCGTTCTTTGCGGAGTTTTGGGGGCATGTCAAACAAGCGGCCGTAGAAGTCGAGCGTTTCTTCAGCAGTCAGGAAGCGATAGAGATATGACTCTTCTGGCAGGTAGCCGATTCGTTCGTTCTTGCGAACTTCCGTGGCGTCTTTGCCGAAGAGCAACGCCCGGCCACTGGTCGGGAAGAGCAGGCCAAGGAGCAACTTGATCGTGGTCGACTTTCCCGAACCGTTGGGGCCGAGCAAACCGAAGACTTCCCCTTTGCGAATTTCCAAGTCCAACGAGCGGAGCGCGCGAACTTTTTGGCGACCCCAGAAGTCGCGGTAAATTTTGCTCAGGTTTTGGGCTTCAACCACAATGTTCGGGTCGTAATCCGGATTGGTTTGTTCCAATTTCCTCGGACGCGACTCCCCGGAACTGGGCGTGGCAGTTGAGCTCATGAAAAAATTCTCCAGTGGTCGGAACGGAATGATTGAGGGAGATGAGGACGACCGGCAATTTGCGGCTTGACAAAACTTTTGCGAGTCAAATTTATTTCAACCCAAGCATTCAAAACATTTGTCCCAAGTCACAAAGCCGACTGGCTGAGCTCAGTTTCGAATGGGGGCAAGTCAGGAGGAGTGCTTGGGTGGATCGATCTTTATGTTTGCCAAGGGGAAGTAAAAGTTGACTTCAAGTTCGCATTGAACTCTTCGAATTAAACTCAGTGACTCACGCGAGCGGGGCAGAAAACAAACTGCTTTTGAACAGAAGTACCAGCTTTTTTACGGGCCAGCCCGGGACTTAGTTCTCGCGGTTTGTTTCGCCTGCTGTTGTTGCTCTGCAGTGGGTCTCTCAGGTGCTGTTCGAGGGCGGCGGCACTTTTCCGGCAAACTGCTTTTTTGTCGGGCCAGCTCAAGCCGAAAACCATCGCAAGCGATGGCGGCCTAGAAAACCCAAAAGGGCAGAAAAAACCCGAAAATCCGCGAGTCAACATGATAAGGAGCTAGGGAAAGCTCAGCAAGTTGCCATGACCCTGAAACACGTCAGTTTGCCCACAATTCAATGGGCGGGGAAAACTTGATGTTAAGAACAGAAGTGGTACGAGCCCCGATGTGGCTAACGAACCGGGGGCCGAAGCGAAGGTTCGCCTGACGAAGTCAAAGCACGCGCGGCGACGAATGGCTCGAATTGGCTGCTTCCAATTGGCTTATTGTCCGGAACCGCCAAGTCTCATGGGGACGGCCCTTGGACTTGCGGAAATGCTGTAACCGTGACTGTTTAGCATGCCGGTGGCGGCTTTGGTTGGGAACTCAGGCAATG
>JBJTQD010000164.1:0-1298 GCA_046075445.1 Planctomycetota bacterium | reverse complement strand
TGGGCATCAGCTCGATAATTTCAGCTGGTGTCCGGACTTTGGCAAACGAATACATTTCGATGAAGCCGAGATAGTCACCGGGATACTCGCTGCGAATCAGTCCATCAAGCGCCAGAGCCATCCGTTTGACGTTGATGTACTGGCCGTCGTAGCGCATCGATCCGCTCATGTCCATGATTACGACCGTCGCCGCTTTGGGATTGTTCCGCGTGCGGTGGATCACGATATCTTCGGAGTTCATCTTCAGCGGCAACCCCGGGCCATTTCGGACCAGCGAGTTGATAAACGACTGCGGCAAATCCATGTTGGTGATCGAATCACCGAACTCGTACGGCTTGGTCTGCTCCATTTCGACCGCACCTTCACCGATGATATTACCGGTGTGACGTCCAGTGCGTCCCGCTTTCAGCTCGCTGAAGATTCGGCTGAGCAATTTCCCTTGGAACATCCGCAGCGCCTTCGGTGTCAACCGAAACTGCCCATTGGCGGCTTCCAGTCCTTGCCGCTCGGCCGCTTCTTTGACATAGTTGTCGATCATCCGCTGCATTTCTTCCAGCTGCTGGATATCGCCCGGTTCGACAAACTCCGAGAGCTCCTCGAGATCGATGTAGCCGATTTGCGCGTTTTGTTGAGCTTCGTCAACTTGCCGCAGCAGTTCGTCGATCCGCTCAAGTTCCTCTTTAATCTCCAGCGCTTGCGGGATCGTCATCGACTCCCGGCCGGTGAAGTTGTACTTCGAGGCGAGCTCGTCAATTTGATACTTATCGCCCAGCCGCTCCATCACGTTCATGATATGCTGAGCGAAAGGGCTGGAATCGTCGCCGGCTTGATACCAGATCTCTTCGAGGTCGATCAGCTGCTCCGACTCGATCGCTTCCTTGTAGGCTTTGCGCAGCCTGTCCGGAGGCTGTGGACCGGTCTTGGACTTCTTCTCGAAGACCCGCTTGGCTTCTTGCTGGACGGAATTCGTTTCGTAAGTTTCAAGGATCCGACGTTTTCGCTCCATCAGAATGGCGCGAATCATATCGAGGCTTGGACCCAGCTTAAATTGGTTCGGGTCCAGCTTCACGGCGCGAGCTAGTTCTTCTTCGGTTAGGGGACGAGCGTTGCCGAACGCGAGCATCCGCTCCATCATCGGCGAGACGAGGTCGACCGGCTCAGCCGTCGGGCTGGGAAATTTCTGCGGGTCATACTTTTGGTAAGTATGCACCACACCCCCAATTGGTTTGCGTTTCGGATCCACCCGTCACCTCACTTTGGAAAAACAACCGCCATCGAGTCTGTCACTCGGCCGCGCG
>JBJTQD010000163.1:0-7546 GCA_046075445.1 Planctomycetota bacterium | reverse complement strand
CGGTCCACCGACGAGGTTCAACGCGGCATAGGCATTCAGGCGACCGCCAGTGACCGTCTTGCCGGAGAGCGATGTGGTCGGCGTCGCCGTACTCAAAATCGCTTGGCGAATGGCGTTGCCGGGAACGGGAGAAGATTGAATAGAAGCGTACAGCGCGACAGCCCCCGTCACGTGCGGAGTCGCCATCGACGTGCCGTTGTAAGACGCATAACTGGCCGCGCCGGTCGAGGTAGGAACGGTTGACCAGATGCCAGAACCAGGCGCTCCGATGTCAACCGTGGTCGCCCCGTAACTGCTGAAGCTCGAAATCGCGCCGGTATTGGTGATTGAAGCAACCGCGATGACTCCGTCGTAGGAAGCCGCAGTCTGCGTGGAGGTCCCTTGGGTAGTGTTGTAATTCGAAGGGTAGGATGCAGTCGCATCGTTATTTGAAGTCGAGTTACCGGCCGCGGCGACAAACAAAATGTTCTGCTTTGCATGCCGGATAATCGCGTCATGCAAAGACTGTGAGTAACCACCGCCGCCCCAAGAGTTGTTACTTGCGACCAGATTAATTCCATGTCGCACCTTGAGGTCCGTCAGGTAGTCTACTGCTCGCACAGCATTCGCCAGCGTTCCGCCGTTAGTTCCCAAGAACTTGGCAGAAATCATTTTGACGTTCCAGTTCACACCGACGACGCCAGTCGCATTGCCGCCTTTACCGCCAATCGTGCCCGCAACGTGCGTGCCATGGGAGTCACCGCCTACGTCGTATACTGAATTGTCATTGTTAACGAAATCCCAGCCGCGAATGTCATCGATGTAGCCATTGCCATCGTTATCGATTCCATCACCAGCCGTCTCGTATGGATTGACCCAGATGTTGTCGACGAGATCGGGATGATTAAACATGATCCCTTCATCGATCACGCCAACCACAACACTAGACGAGCCCGTCACATCGGCTGCCCAAGCCTTTTCCGCTTGGCTGCCGAACTGATTGGTCGTGTTGGCGGGGCCTGCTGCCGGCGAGTCATCGCTGTACATCCCCCAGAGGCTGCCGTTGGTGTAGTAGGTGTCGTTGCTGACCGCTGCAGTCTTGAAGATGTAGTTTGGCTCAGCATAAGCCACGGCCGGATTGCGTTCGATCGCACGGATAGCTGCTGCCATATCAAGCCCGCGTCCCAGCGCAACTCGCTCCAGCTTCCCTGCGCCGGACTCTTGCATCGTCCGAGTATGGATCACCTCACGTGTTTGACCGGCTACGGCCGCCCGAGCCCGCCCCTGTTCTTCCACAGAAGCCTGACTGGTGTACTGAACGAGGATCTCACCCAGCACGTAATCCTGACCAACAAGATCAGCGGCCAAAAGCTGCCGCGCTTCGAGTTGTTGCCAAGTCAAACCTGAATTGCCACGACGCTGATTGTGTCCGGCCCGCTGCGGACGACGCGATCGCTTCATAGAGACACACCCCAAAAAATTTGAGAGAAGAGTTGGAAGACGATGCGGCCAGCGCTTGCTCGAAAGCAAGGCACCCCTTTGCCCACTGGCCGACAGCCGCAATCTATCCCGGCAAAATCGGCATATCAATCACATTTTGCCCAAGCCTCAAAGCCGGCCGGCTCGCCCACGCAAGTCATGTGCCAATCGTCCTGCGGATCTCACAGTCGCGGCGGTTCGCGGGAATTTGGAACCTTTGGGATTCCGTCCCGGGTCCGGACCGACTTCCACGCGTCTCATTTCGGGACAAGGTGTTTGAAACCGCAGCAATTCAAGGCGAAAAAAACTTCAAAAATATTTCCGCTGGCAAAGCTGACAAAGCAGCGGTTAATTCCCCTCGCTTTATTCACCCGGAGGGCCCCAAATTCGCCAAAGGAAGCCGCTATTCCTGCCAAGCCTGAACGATTTCGAAGCGATTGATCAGCTGCAAGGCAATTGGGCTAAGGACCTCCCCGCCAGGCGCAACGCCGCGACACAATTCGGCGGAGCTCAGCCACAGACACCGCGGGTCACTATCCAATCGCTTAAGCACCTCTGATCGGTAAACATCCACAGGAAAGAAGGCGACCGCGATGTGCTGCGGCTGGCAAGAACCGGGCAGCACTCCCTCGTATTCCATATTCAACGTCGCCATCGTCGAGATGAGAAAATCGCTGTCCCGATTGAGGCTGAGCTGCCAAGCCACTTCGCGCGAAGCAGTCTCGCGAAAGGATTCCTTTTCCAATCGCTGACCATGAATCAAATCGATTTCGCCCGGTCCCGTCCGCAATGTCAACCAGCGAATCGATTCGTTTTCTACCTTGCGGACCAAGGCATAACCATGAAACCAACGTGGCAACATCTGGGCAACCGTTCTTTTGCAAACGAAAAACTGGTGACTTACGGCTATCCGTCAACCCGGACTCCCAAGTAACGGATTTCCCCTCGTGTCGGCTGAAGTCCGCCCAAACCGACGAACAAGCTACAGCAAACGGCCGTTAATGGGTGCGGCCTGATCGTTAAGCCGGCGCGAAAAAAAACAGGTGGACGATCTGTCCACCTGTCACTCATAGCTAAAGCATCTTTCAGGCGAAGCAAAACGCTTCATTAACCAGAGCCTACCTCTGGTCAGACTCAAATAGAGTCTTATGGGTAAAGCCCGCAGCGCACGCACCCAGAATCGGGGCGACCCAGAACAGCCAAAGCTGACTCAGGGCCCAGCCTCCGACAAAAACTGCTGGGCCAGTCGAACGAGCCGGATTGACTGAAAGGTTGGTCACCGGGATGCCGATCAAGTGAATCAGCGTCAGCCCCAGGCCGATCGCGATCGGGGCAAAGCCCGCGGGAGCACGGCGGTCGGTTGCTCCGTGAATGATCAGCAGAAACATAAAGGTCAGCACGAACTCGGCCACGAAGCCCGCGACCATCGAGTAGCCAGCCGGCGAATGCTCAGCGTAACCATTGCTCGCAAAGCCACCCGCGACGTCGAAGCCCTCGCGCCCCGAAGCGATCACGTACAGCACACCTGCACCGGCAATTCCGCCCAGCACCTGCGCGATAATGTAAGGAATCACATCAGCCGAGCAGTGCCGTCCGCTCGTGCAAAGTCCAAGCGTCACAGCTGGATTGAGGTGACATCCCGAGATGTGTCCGATCGCATAGGCCATCGTCATCACCGTCAACCCGAAGGCAAAGGCAACCCCCAACCAACCGATTCCGCCAATCGCCTTATCGCCATTCATCACAGCAGCAGCCAGCACGGCACTGCCACAACCACCGAATACCAACCAAAAGGTGCCGAAGAATTCGGCCGCACAACGTTTTCCGAGATCCATTGCTCCACTACTCCTTAAATAAACAGGTCCATTGATTCATCTCTCGTGGCCGACAGCCACTGCTCTCCTCCGATATCGCGGACCTCTCTTGAAGGCTCGCTTCGGTCAAATCGTATCAACTGTAAATTTTCGCGAACAGCCGATCGATGCACCTAGTTGCAGTTCAATTCTCGATTTAAGAAGTTTTGCTCACGCTTGCCGAGAGAGCTACCAAACAAAAAAAACGACCTGGTCGGTTTCCCGCCAGGTCGCTTGATTAGCTAACAAATGAGTAAGCGTTTACTTACTTCTTGATCACCAGTCCGCCCAACTTGTCCTTGAGCGACTTCAGTACGGTGACAACCTTCTCGCCCACGCCCTGCATGCCAACAATGTTGTCGATGACTGGGCCGAGCTTGTCCAATTGGCTTTGAACCATGGTCGAAACAGCGGACTTGGCAATTTCCGGCATCCCGCCGAGGCTACCCATCATCCCATCGAGACCAGTGACGGCCTTCTCGAGGTCAGGCAAAGCGGCTTCTGCGCCAGCTGCATCCTTGATGCCGCCGAGCAGTGGGCCAACCGTGTCAAACATTCCAGAGAAGTTCTTTTGCAGGTCGCTGAAGCCAGGAACGGCGACGTCGCCGATCATGTCCTTCGCAGCTTCTACGGTGGACTTGGCTGCGTCCTTGACGGCGCCAGCAGCGCCTTCAACAACCTTTTCACCAGCCTTAACGACTTCCTTGCCAGCATCAGCCACACCAGCAACTGCCTTCGCACCGGCGTCGGCAGCCTTCTTGGCCGCGTCTTCCACCTTCTTTGCGCCGCTGTTCATAAACCAGAGGATACCGCCAACGATCGCAGCCAACGCGATCAAAGGCAACAACAACTTGCCCAAGCCACCACCGGCGTCGGCAGCTGCCTTGCCTGCTTGATTCATCGCTTGGTTGGCAACTTTGCCGACGTTCCCCAGCGACTCCAGGCCGGGCAAATTAGCGAGCGACAAACCCGCTGGAATGGCCGAGGCGATATTGCTCTTCTGTTCCGAGAACAAGCGGCTGATTCCAGCGCCGTCGACCTTTTGGCCCTTAAACGCGCTGCCGATCGCACTCAACACCAGCGGAGCGAGCAAGCCGAGAGCCTTGGTGATCAAAGAAGGATCGAGCTTCACAAACTTGCCGAGCAGCGGCAGGAGGCTGGTCAGCATGTTGTTGCCGAGCAAACTTCCAAGCAGGTCGCCACCCTTCTTCGCATCGGCACCGCCCAGCATTTTGCCGAGGTTGCCGAGCATGCCGGGATCGAGTCCGCCAATCGCGGAAGCAATCTTGTCAGCGCCATCTTTCTTGGAGGCTACCGAACCGAGTCCAGCGAGAATTGCTGGCAAGCTCGCCTTGAGCAAATTGCCGGTATCGGAATCGCTGGTGCCCAGCATTCCGCCCAATTGTTTCGTGACTTCACTCGACATCTGACTCTTCAACAGGTCAACCAAATTCATTGGCACCTCCTTATTTTGATTTCGAAAACAATACAGCTCACTGGGCCTGGCATTTGGAGCCAAAACACTCCCCGGCCGGAATAGGAACAGGCATTCTATCGAGCCCCGGCGACTTGCAGAGTCCCTAAAGCCGTCGCAAGTCGAGGTTGGGCGAATATACTCAAAAAAGAGCGGTTCTTGGGGCTGGTTCGCCCGCCAACAGTTGCACTTTGGGGAGCCCTCATTCCGGTGCCAAGCTCAAAGCCTAAGCTCCCAGTTTGCCAAAGCCAATAATAGCTCGGGCTTTTATTTGGCTTGTTCCCGCCTCCTGAACCAAGATCAAGACGTTCGCGTAGTGAATCTTGTGACGCTTCAACTAACCCAACCAGTCGAGGTCTCGCCATGAGCCGCCCGCAAATCCTATTGGCCGTGACTCTTCTCTTACTGAGTGGACAGTTCTCAGCCTGGTCCCAAGTGACCGACAATTCTATCCCCGAACCACTCAAGCCTTGGAAAGATTGGGTGCTCTGGGACTCTCCGCTCCTTGCCAGCCCCGCACCCTACAACTCGGCCTCAGAGCGGATCAGCATCTGGCCCTCGACGCTCGAACTTTCGCTCGGCGCTCAAGGTGGCGAATGGAAACTTCAAGTCCGCGCATTCAGCCCCACTTGGTTGCCACTACCCGGCAACGAAGAGTGCTGGCCTCAAGCAGTGCAACTCGACAACCAGATCGTCCCTGTCGTTTCGCGCGAGGGCGTCCCGTCAATTAACCTCGCTCCCGGTCTGCACAGCGTGAGTGGAAATTTTGTCTGGAGGGAACAGCCAGAAAAAATCGCGATTCCTTCGGCGATCGGAATCCTGACGCTGACCCTCGATGGCCAGAATATCAATCTTCCAAATCGCGACACTGGCGGTTGGCTTTGGCTGCGCCGCTCCCAAGCCTCTGCCGAAGAGAAAGACCAACTCTCACTGCAAGTTTATCGCGTCCTCGAAGATGGACTGCCGATGTGGCTGCGCACCGAACTGGAAGTGAGTGTCTCGGGAAAAAGCCGTGAAGAAGATCTCGGCTTTGTTTTCCCCGCCAACTGGCAACTCTCATTTGTGAACAGCCCCATCCCGGTCGCTATCGATGAGACCGGTAGAGTCAAAGCACAAGTCCGTGCTGGTAATTGGAAAATCCGGATCGCCGCCTTCCGCAACGAAGACCTGCGGCAGCTTGAATACCTTCCGGCGATGCCTCCGGCTGCGACGACCGAGTTGATCGCACTAAAAGCCAAACCGGAACTCCGCGCGATAGAACTTCAAAGCGCCTCGCCCGTCGATGTGAGTCTCACCACGTTTCCCGAGGATTGGCGAACTCTTCCCGTCTTTCAGTGGAACACTCAGGCTCCATTAACCTGGATCGTGAAATCGAGCGGGGCGGGAGAAGTTCGCCCCAATCGACTCGAAATCGTTCGGCAATTCTGGCTCGATGATGATGGCCGCGGGCTGACCTACCAAGATTCGATCTCCGGCGAGTCCCGGCAAATCTCGCGGCTGGACGTGGCACAGAATCACCAGCTCGCCGTGATGCGGATCGATGGAACCCGCCAACTGATCACCAAAAATCCAGAGACCGCCGCGGAGGGAGTCGAAGTCCGTACGCGGTCTGCCCAAATCGAAGCGATCGGCAGAGCTTCGGAACCAGTGCAACTAGCCGCGACCGGCTGGCAAGCCAACGTGGACAACTTGCAGATCTCGTTTTGGTTGCCCCCGTGCTGGCGGATGCTGGCCCTGTTCGGTGCTGACCGCGTCGAGGGTGACTGGCTGACGGCTTGGACGCTGCTCGACCTCTTTCTGCTGCTCATCTTCTCGCTGGCCGTCTTCCGAATGTGGGGACTCGTCGCAGGTATCATCGCCTTTCTCGCTTTTGGTCTGGCTTATCACGAACTGGGTGCACCGCGATTCACTTGGCTCTTCCTATTAATTCCCGTTGCCATCATCCAAGTCGTTCGCGGAGGACGACTGAGCAAATGGCTGCAAGCTTGGCGTTACCTCGCGCTCGCGCTGCTGCTGCTGTTCTTAACTCCCTTCCTTGCCCGTGAAATCCAATCTGCTCTTTATCCTCAACTCGAAGCTTCCGGAATTCAGTACCGCGAACGGAATTTGTTCGAGGTAATGGAAGTTGCCCTGCCCCGCAGTCGAAAAACTGCTCGTGAATACACCGATGCTGCGTCTGGATACCTTCCGCCGGCGGACAGTAACTCAATCGACAACCTGCCCCAGTCGATGGAGTCTGGCACTTTCGACTCAGGAAAAATCGCCAAGAGCCAAGGCCAACGGGCGCAAAGCTCCAACATGTTCTTCGACCCCGGCACCTGCATTCAAACCGGCATTGCCAAGCCCGAATGGGAGGGTAACCTCGTGCGATGTTTCTGGGACGGACCGGTCAGCAGCGAGCAGACGATTCGTCCCGTCCTGATGACGGCCACGCAACATCGCTTGCTGATCGTCGGCCGAATCATATTGCTGTGCCTACTGCTCGGCATGTTCCTCCGCCCGCCTGCAAACAAGCGCCGTCTAAGCCAATCCTCAGGCACTTCACCCGCGCTTACTGCTGGACTGGTTTTGCTCTGTAGCGTGCTGCTCAGTTCTTCGCCGCTGGCCGCCCAAGAACTCCCCGACAAAGACTTGCTCAACACGCTTCGCGAACGGTTACTCAAACCGTCCGAGGCCTTTCCCAACGCAGCCGAGATCCCGACCCTGCGCGCAACAGTTCGCGATGGAAAAATGCTTTTGGAAGGCCAGATTCATGCGGCTG
>JBJTQD010000162.1:0-1211 GCA_046075445.1 Planctomycetota bacterium | reverse complement strand
TTGCGCGATTCGAATCGTTGCCGTAGCAGTTTGATAAATTAATGATGAGCTGTAATCAAACAACATCGCACCGACGGACTTCCCTCGCTGTTTAGGGGAGAAAACAATTCCCAACCAGAAACTCAGGGCACTCTCGCCTTTTCCGTTTCCTTCTCCTGATCGTGCGACTCGGCGGTTGCTCGCTTTGAGTGCCATAAACAATTGGTTTACAGCCTTACCCTGTAGCTCGGAGAGCTGCTGACACTGACTGAGGGTATCGTAGTTGAGATTTAGGTTCTGCAAGACGGCTCCGCGGTCGACAAAAGGGCCGTATCCCAAACTGAACAGATTCGCCTCGGGATTGTTGGGCAGGAACAGTTTCCCCAACTCACTGGAAGCAAATTGATTTCGCTCGATCCCTTGAAGCGCGTCGAGGACCAGATACCTTTCACCTCGACCGATTTCGGGGCTAAAAGCAGCCGGCAACCGTTCGCACTGAAAACCGTTTGCAAGTTCCCGCAGCTGTGCTTCGGATAAGACATGGCGCTTGAGAAGTTTCTCAGCCGCAAGGATTCCCATCCCTCGAACTGCGACGCTAATCAGATCTTCGATAGCCACTTGTCCGGTCGAGTTCAGTCCAAGTTCGTAGACCGCGACGATCTCCGAGATGGCTGCATCGGCATTTCCACGCCCCGCTTCACGAAACGCATCGGCGAGCAGCATCCGTGCACCGATGCGCCTTGATTGAGCTAGGGGGAGCAAGTCGCTCGCGATTGGCGACGAGTGGTCCAGATTGAAGAATGGGACGCGCCATTCCAACTGACACGCGGTCCGCAGTTCGGCTAGTTCACTGGGATAGCGGTCCAGCCAGGCGGCTGTTTGCGGATGATCTTGATCGCCGGCCCAAATCGACTCGGATGCAGCTGGATTCGCCGTTTCTGCTTTTCGGTAGTCCTCAAAAAAGGCGGCCCCAGCGGCGTACTTGTCTTCGCTAAAACCGATCGTCTTGAACACGAGCGCTCGCAGTTTCGGAACCTGCAGGTCTCCGCGAGCAGCGAGCTTTGCAAAGACCACAGCGGCGTTTTTCTCCGGCGGCAGCGGTTCACCGAGCAGTTGATTGAGCGTCGCGCGATAATCGATGCTGCCATCCTCGCGGCGGACCTCGTCGCCAAACGGAGCGTAGGAGCGAGGAACACCAGAGGCCGTACGATAACTTCGGTCCCAGGAAATCT
>JBJTQD010000161.1:0-3258 GCA_046075445.1 Planctomycetota bacterium | reverse complement strand
TAGCGGTTTCAGGCCAATCGCTATGGATGAATCACGGGCAGTCGACCAGCGAGCTCATTTTATGCCCGCGGAATGGCGAAGCTGCCAAAGCAGACAAAGAATTCGCGTCAAACCGAAATCAGTTCTGCCAGACGGAAAAAGAATTGACGTCAGGCTTGCTTACTTGCCCGAATGATAGCGATGAAAGCTAGTTGGCGTCGCAGCTTGATTCGGCTGGGTTGCTTGATTGGAGTTTGAATAGCTCACAGGGCTGGCGGGGCTATCGCAACCCGCGTCGCAGCGAGCTTTGCCACTTGAGTCGCACCCGGTGGATTGAAACAGCCGGCCACACTTGCCGACTTCATGCAACTGGCCAAAAATCCCTCCGTTACCCGAATCACAACCTCCGCATCCGCAACCCGAACCACAATTTCCCCAGCCCCATTGCTGGCAGCAAGAGATAGAGCGGCCGAAGGCTTTGCCGCCCATGCTGCAAGGAGCAGTGCTTCCTGCTGACCCGTGTTGATGCAGCCCGAGTTTGGAGAAATGGCCACCCGCAAACGGACCACCGGTGAAGTGATTGCCACGTTGTCCTCCGGGGCCAGCAGCTCCATGATGAGCTTGGTGCACTTGAGCCAAACCGGCAAACGGCCCAGCAACTGGCCCACAACTGCCGCCGCATCCTCCCAGAAACCCGGTTCCACAACCTGCCCCTAGACCGCCCCCACAAAGTGAGCAGTCTTCGGTGCAGTAACCGGCCCACAAGCTTTCGGCTTGGGCTTGGTTGAAGCCGCGACCGCAGTTCGGGCCGCCGCAAGGGCCCGGCCAGAAATGGCGATGACCGCCGACAGCCGCGCCGCTGCAGCCACAATCTTGTCCGCTGACCAAACCTCCAGAGAAAACAACGAAGCCAATCAGGAGTCCGCAAACGTGGAGCCTGCTCATTGGAAATATCCCTTTCGTCAGCTTGAAGTTCCGATCCGTTGAGCCTTCCTCAGAACGTCCGCCCAAGCGGGACACGGTGCTCTGGGTCCTCTGAAGGTTTAAATCCAACTTTCCGCGTTCGCTGGCAAAGCTGGCATAAACCTGCAGTTAGGAATCGTCAGAAAAGGCACCAAGACTGCCGATTGTTCGCCGATTTCCGCGAATCATCCGGTTTTCGCGTGCAGGTAGTTCGTTTCAGGCAAACCCCAACCAGCACGAAAACCGTGCCGCTTTTATCGATTGGAAACATCATTCGGAAATTAGGAGTCAGGAATAACCAACAACACTGGCAAGGTTTCACTGGTTGGCATATCTTGATCCAAAGACGCTTCCGATTTCACCTTTTGCCAGGAGTCCCAACGTTGCGTTCCAAACTTAGCTCGAATCTGAAAAACAACCGCAGTCCACTTATCAACGCTATTCGGACGACCGGCAGTCGACTCAGCCAACTGGCCTTGGTCGCCGCTTTGCTGATGGCAGTCCAAGGCTGTGGAAAGAAGGAAACGCCACTCGTCGCGGATACTGCGGCCACGCCTGCCGCCAAACAGGAGCAACTGGCCAAGCAAGCGTTCTCGGTCCAGCAAGAAGCGTTCGATTTGCTTTCGAGCATTCGCGACCAACAGTCGGCCGAAGCTGCCATTGCGGGGCTGGAGAACATCCGCAAGCAGGTCGAAGGCCTGATCGCCGAAGCGAAGAAGTCCGGCGCGTTAACTCCTGAAACCAAGAATCGCATCATGGCTGAAGTCGAAAAACACAAAAAAGAAATTACCGACAAAGTCCTCGATTTCTCCAAGCGATTGGCGACAAACCCACAGCTCCTGCAATCCTTGCAACCAGTTCTCCAGAAACTGGACGAACTGCGTCGACAGTACGATGGATTCATCAACTAAACGAAGCACTCTGGCTAACAAGCAAGTAATTGCTCAAATGCAGACTTTGAATGAAGCTTGCGAATGAACATAGCTTCCGCAAGACTTTGCCCAATGAATCGCTCAAGCAAGTTGCAGGAAGAGCTTTTTCAACGGCGATTTCCCCACGACCGAACGCTTGCTTGAGTCATTGCGAGTCAATTTCCCCTCGTACCTGAATGGAATTTCTTGATGACGGATCGCCAAGCCATCTTCCAGCATCGTCTGAGCAACGGTTTAACACTGGTCGCCCAGTCCATGCCTTGGCTGGAATCAGTGGCCTTTTCTTGTGCGATTCCGTCCGGTTGTAGCCGCGAGGCGGCCGACCAGCGAGGGCTGGCTAATCTTTGCTGCGAAATGGTCTTTCGCGGAAGCTCGGAATTCGACAATCGACAGCTGGTTGAGAAACTGGAAAGCCTTGGCTGCGATTACTTCTCCAGCACTTCGGTCTACCACAGTTATTTTGGTGGAGCGATGCCGGCCAAGGGACTGTTTGAGGCACTCCGCGTTTACGCTGGTGTGTTGCGTCATCCGCTTCTTCCGGCGGACCAACTGGAGGATGGCCGACTCGCCTGTCTTCAGGAAATCCATAGCCTTGAGGACGACCTTCCTGCCCGAACTTTGCTGGAGCTGCGGCGGCGTTTTTACGGCGAACCGTTTGGCCGAAACACCGAAGGCGTTTTGGAGCATGTGTCGCGACTGTCGCTGCAGGACATCAAGAATTTCTATCAAGCAACCTACCAGCCCACTGATGCGGTGATTGCCGTCGCGGGCAAAGTAGATTGGGAACCGCTGAAGGAACATATCGAGTCGCTATTTGGCGACTGGCCCGCGACACCAACTCCCAAACTGCTATCCCAACCGGCCGAGCATGGAGTTTGTCACATTTCGTTTGCCAGCCATCAGACACACATTGGCGTTGCCTGGCCGAGCGTTCCCTACAATCATCCCGACTACTATCTGGCTCGCGGAGCCGTTGGCGTGCTCAGTGACGGCATGAGCTCAAGGCTTTTTCGTGAAGTCCGGGACCGCCGAGGGCTCTGCTACACCGTTTCCGCAAATATGCACTCGCTGCGCGACACCGCTAGTATCATCTGCTACTGCGGCACCACGACAGAAAATGCCCAGCAATCGCTCGACGTTCTGATTGAGCAATTCAACTTGCTGGCCGAGGGGATCTCGGAAGAGGAGCTTAATCGCCTTAAGGTCCAAATTCGCAGTGGACTGATCATGCAGCAGGAGTCATGCCGCTCTCGTGTGGGGAGCCTTGCCGGTGATGTCTTGCATCTCGGCTATGTCCGTACACTGGATGAAGTCAATGACCGAATCAACAGTTTGACTACGAAAGCGATCAACGAGTGGCTTCGCCAACATCCGCCGGGCCCTT
>JBJTQD010000160.1:0-2097 GCA_046075445.1 Planctomycetota bacterium | reverse complement strand
ATTGCGATAAGCGATAGGCCACCAACCGACCTTGTGTCGGTGGAGCCATGACTAGCCAGCTACATGCGAGCCCGGAAAATATTGAATTGCGAATTGACCCCCGCCCCATTTTTCTAAGCGGCGCGGAGGCCGAGGTCTTGGCCGAGTTTGTTGTAGAGCGTCTTGACGCTAATTCCCAGTTCGTTGGCGGCGGCCGTTTTGTTGCCAGAGTGCCGATCGAGTGCTGCTTGAATCGCTTGAGCCTCAATCTCGCGGAGGCTGAGGACCGCTTTGCGACCGGAGTTACCCGGGCTCGCCTGGAACAGATGCTGCGGGAGATCGGCTTCGCGAATCGGCAAGCCATCAGCGAGGATTGCGGCGTGCTCGACCACGTTGGCCAGCTCGCGAATGTTGCCAGGCCAGTCATAGCCGCGAAGTGCAACAATCGCCTCGGGCGCGAATGGCTCGGACATGCTGACCGATTGTGGTCGATGTCTGACGAGTAGGTGCCGAGCCAACTCGGGTAGGTCGTCTTTCCGCTCGCGCAGCGGCGGTAGTTCAATCACGAAGGTGTTGATGCGATAAAGCAGGTCTTGTCGGAACTCGCCGGATTCGACCATTCGCGGCAAGTTGCGGTGAGTTGCACAGACGATCCGGACGTCGACTTTGAACGGCTGCGTATCGCCGACTCGGCGGACCTCGCCGCTCTCCAGTACCCGCAGCAGTTTGGACTGCATCGACTTGGGCAACTCGCCGATTTCGTCAAGGAAGAGGGTTCCGCCGTCGACCACTTCAAACAGGCCAGAGCGATTTTCTTCGGCTCCTGTGAAGGCGCCTTTGCGATGCCCGAACAGTTCCGACTCGATCAGATTCTCAGGAAACGCGCCGCAGTTGACGGCGAGGAATGGCTTGTCGGCTCGTTCGCTATGGTCGTGGATTGAGCGAGCCACCAGCTCTTTGCCAGTTCCCGTCTCGCCGAGAATCAAGACGTTGGATGAGGTCGGCGCGACTTTGGCGATCAGGTTTTTGACTCGCTGCATCGTCGGGTGACTGCCAATCATCTGCGGCTGGCCTTGGGTCTGCTGCAGCCGCATCTGCAAGGCTTGAAGTTTTCGAGTCAGCTCCCGCTTTTCTGCTACCCGGCGAAGCCGAGTCTGGAGTTCGATCAGCGTGCAGGGCTTTTGCAGGTAGTCGAAGGCACCCAGTCGCAGCGCGGCGATAGCCGTGTCTTTGGAGGCTTTGCCGGTCAAGACAATCGCTTCGGTCAGTGGCGAAAGCTCCTTGCATCGCTCGATGACCTGAATGCCGTTGAGACCCGGCATATCGAGATCGACCACGATACAGTCATAGACGTTTCGTTCAATCGCTGCGACCGCGGTCGGACCATCGGGGCAGACGGTGACCGTGAAGCCCATGCGCGGAAGCTCATCGGCGATCAGTTCCTGTAGTGGAACTTCGTCATCGGCGAACAGGATATGGAGCGGCTTAGGCTGCGAGGCCCGCGGGTTGTTTCTGGTCATGTGCTTTCAGAGGCAAAGTAATCGTAAACGTACTCCCCTTGCCGGGGCCTTCGCTGAAGGGCTCAATCCGCCCTCCATGCTCTTCAATAATCCGATAGGTGATCGAGAGTCCCAAGCCGGTCCCCTGACCATCGCGCCGCCGCGTGTAAAACGGTTCAAACAGATGCTGGAGAACTTCCTCCGACATCCCACAGCCATCGTCCCGAACCACCAGCGCGACCTGCTGGGTCGTACTGGTCAGACTGACGCGAACCGTTCCGCCATCGTCCATGCTGTCGAGAGCGTTGGTGATCAGATTCAAGACGACTTGTTTCAGCTCCTGCGGATTGACGGCAATCGTCAATGGTTTTCCGGGATCGAATTCGATAGTGCGGCGGCGATACTTGCCGAGCGTTCGGACCATATCGATCACCGACTGAATGAGTTCCTGTAGCTGCGTCGGGACTTTCTTCGCGTCGCCGAGGCGGGAGAAGTCGAGCAGCCCGCCAGTGATGCCTTTGCAGCGGAATGCTTCATCCTGAATTCGCCGGAGATACTTCCGCATCTGATCGATTTCGGCTTGCCGCTGGTCGGGATCTTTCTCGGCTGCCGGATCGAG
>JBJTQD010000159.1:0-3985 GCA_046075445.1 Planctomycetota bacterium | reverse complement strand
GTCTGTGCCAAGCAAGTTGGCCATTTGCCTCGAGACTTGCTTGAACTGCGGATCCTCGGCCAGAGGTGCGTTTTCGCCCTTGTAGGTATCGACGGCGTACTTGATGAACGCGATGCTGTCTGCCGCGACTAGTGTCCCCTCGATAATCGCAAAGCCGGGGTTTGGCTCTCGAATATCCATCGGCATCTCGCCCGATTCGCGTCGCTCTTGTAGACGCTGCCGTCGTTCCTCCGGAACTCGCGCGCTCCAAATTTTGACGCCCTTGTAGTTTTCTTCAATCATCGCTGGCTCGCCATCTTGCTCGCCCCGACGTTCCTCGACCAATTCAATCATTTTCCGGATGACTTCTTCAGCCTTTTCCGGGTCGTTGAGCCCGACGCCCACCGCATTCACCTGGCTGTTGACTCGTGCGGGAGGCTCGACCCATGAGGTGATCGTCAAACGCCCATCCAGCAAGGCGAGAATGTCATCCTTGAGATTCATGTCGATCCGCTCGTTGATGTTGGTCTCTACTTGGCGTTCGAATTCGCCTTCTGAGGTGAATAAATCGACCATTTTTCCGAGTTCCGCGTAGACCTTGTTCACATCCCAGCTTGTCGAGACGTAAGAGCCTGCTTGGTCGGAGACCCAAGATTGCGGCTGGTACTTGCCCGGCTTTAGGGCGAGCATTTCCAAAATGCCGGCTCGCGGGTTGGCGAGCATCAAGTGCAGATGGAAGACGGATTCAAAACCTTGCTCTTCGAAAATCACCGAGCCACCCATGCCGAGCAGACCGTCTAGCCCGAGGATCGGGAGAAAGTTCAGCGCGGCTTGAGTCGCCACGTCTCCCCGAGTGGAGGCGCGGAAGAATTCAATCGGGTCGACATACATCCGCATCTCGGGCGGGACATCCTTGGTGCCGCGGCAGCGGTTCATAATCGTCACGAACTTGCGGTTGTCTTTCAGCGGTCGAATCTTGGCGACTTCGCGACCCATCCAGCGGTCGAGAATCTGCTTCGACAAATCTTTGTTGTTGGTAATGACGAAGGTGCCATCTTTCTTGAAGTAGATAAACTGTCCCTCGCCATCGGGATTGGCGACCGTGGTAAAAGTGACTCCATCGTTATCTTCGTCTTCGAATGACGCACCTTGCTGCTCACCTCGTTCGCGGCCTGCTTGCTCGATGTTCTTGAAGGAGTCCGATTCCGGGTCGATGTCCATCAACATGGCGAACTGCAGGTCGGCTCGCCGAGGGGCGATGGCTGCAAAGCTGATTTCACCAGCTGGCAGGCTTTGCAAATCCTCCAGCGACACGCCGACTTGGTCCTGTACTTCGCTGTAGGCCTCTTTGGCTTGTCCCCAAAGTTCCTCGGCCAAAGGGGCGATTTTTTCCTGCTTCATCAGGTTGCCCATGTTGGTACTGGAAAAGTCCTCCGCGAGTTCCCGCACGTTTTGAATTTGCAGGAACAGCACGGTCGCTTCGGGGAACAACTCCTCCGCCGAAGGGCGAGTTTGTTGGGCTTGGGCCCAACTGTTCAACAGGCCGGCAGCAAAAACGCAAAACGCTCCCCAGCAAAGCAAAGTCCGACTCTTAAACACAGTGCGACTCCATCTACTTTCGACTAGAAACATTTCTTGAGGCGATGTCAGGGGAGGCCCCGACAGGCTGTTTGCTAAACGGTTACGCCCGCTGGCATCAGCCCAAACTACTTTCGCTTTCCGTGAACTTTTTGGCAACGCAAATTTCACGCTACGAAAGGCATCAAGGCCAAGGATGGTCAAACAAAACCCCAAAACGTGGCAGCCGTCGCGGGTAGGGGACGTCCAACCCGGCAACAGCTATCAAAAAGAACCCCGAACTGCGGTGCAGAGTTTCGCCAGCGACACAAAAAAGCCCATAATCCGCACGCTTTTCCTAATCCAACCGTTTTCGCTCAGCGGTCCAACTCGGACTTTCGGCGTTATCCTGTTTCCCTGTTTCTTCGTTAGTCGATAAGATTGAGCGAAGAAGAGGCGGAAAAGCGGGCCGTTTCTTCACCTTGCGGCGAAGAGACCGAAATCCCACCCCCCTCGCCGCGACTTTAGGGACGTTGCTGGGTTTAGTTTAAGCGGTGCGGTTCAATCTACCGCGACCTGGCCCCGCCAAATTCAGACCTGTTCGTTTCCTCACTGAACTCGGCCCTGCCCAAAAAAGGCTCACTCTCATGAGAATCTCCCGGCTGCTCTGTCTGACCGCTTTGTTCCTCGCTGCCGCGTCGCTCAACGGCTCTGCCTTTGCCCAAGGTGGCGGTGGCGGCACCGGTGGCGGCGGTGGTGGAACCGGCGGCGGTGGAGGTATTGGCGGCGGTGGTGGCATCGGAGGTGGCGGCGGAAACACGGGCGGCGGTGGCTTTGGAGGCGGCGGAACCGGTGGCGGAAGCAGCAACCCGGGCACAAATCAAAGCGGCGGATCCGGCAGCTTCAATTCCGGCTCAAGTAATTTCGGTGGCCAATCCACCGGAGGCACTAGCCAAGGCACGACAGGTGGAACCACCGGCGGTGGGGGAGCCAGTAACAGCAGCCAACCGCTGAATCTGGACAACCAACTCAATATCACACCAAACACGCCCACCGCAGTTGATGAACGAAACCAAGGTTTCATCGGCCCGAACGCGCAACAAATCATCACGCAAGGGTTCGTCGGAGCCTCGACTCAACTGTCGGGTGCCCAACCAGCCAACGGCACCTCGTTTGGTGGTGGCGTTAACACGCAAGGCGGCGGTGCTGGTGGCGGGATCGGCGGCGCACAAGGATTGCGAGCAACTGGAACCAACGGTGGACTGAACCGCAACGCAATGGGTGGACTCGGCGGATTCGGCAACACCGCAACCGCAGGCGTTCGGCGAAATGTTCGCAACCGACTGGTCAATCAAGTTCAAGTCAACCGCGTTCCCGCAGCCGAAGTAGCACAGCGATTCACGACTCGTCTCGACCGGATTCCACTGGCGGCCAACGCGGGCAATGACGTCAAGATTGCTTTGGAAAAAGGCACCGCGGTCCTTACCGGTTCGGTCCCTTCCTCGGAAGCAGCCAATCGAATCGAACGCCAACTCCGCCTCGAACCAGGCGTTTATAAGATCGATAACCGACTCGAAGTCAATCGATAACACGGGAGTTGGCAGGCCGCCTCGCGGTTGTTGTGGGACTTATGGGACTTCTGGGACTCGTGGGAGCGGAAGAAAGTTAGATCCAATCCGCACTTGAGCGTCGGCGGGGTCGGGAGACCCGCGCCGAGCGCAGTGTTCCGCACTTGAGCGTCGGCGGGGTCGGGAGACCCGCGCCGAGCGCGGTTTAACGCTCTCGAGCGCGGTGTTGCACACTCTCGCGTCGCCTCGCCTAGCGGCTACGGGCTAAAGGAAGAACCGAAGAACATAAAAACACAAAAGGCCTGCGGTTTCCCGCAGGCCTTTTCGTTTGTTTGATTGTCGAACGCGTCTGGACTACCAGTTCACGGTCTTCCAAGCGGCATTCATTTCGCTGGCAGACTTGCCTTGGGGCTTCAGTTGCCATTCGCCCTTGATGACTTGCTGGGGAGCCGCAACCGGGGCCGGTTGAGCTGGCTGGTCAGTCGACTCTTCAAAGCTCGCCAGTCTTACCGGCGAGTAGGACCAAGCTTGTCGAGTCACTTCGCGAGTGCTCGCCACGGCAGGCACCGCAGTCGATGTCGAAGTTTGCAAGTTGATGTTCGGAGTCGCTGCTGGTGGATAGTAAGTCGAACCAGCCGGAGTCGCTTGCAACTGTTCCAGAACCGGACGCTGCATCGATTGAGGATTCACACCTTGAATCGCCGGCACGGAATCAGCTGGCGTCGGAGCACTTGCTGCTGGCATTGAGGTGGTCGTGCCTGGTTGAGTGCCGTAGCTCATTACTGGAGCCGAGTAGGTCGGTGAACCAGCGTAGTAGCTGCCGTCCATCGGGGAATTGCTGGTCACAGCCGGTACGCTGCAAGTCGAGCAAGCCGCGGTCG
>JBJTQD010000158.1:0-1533 GCA_046075445.1 Planctomycetota bacterium | reverse complement strand
ACCCCGGGCTGGAAGCTGATAGGCCGTTGGCCAGAAGAGCCGTGCTGATGTGGAACGGGGTGATCAGGATTCGATACTCTTCCGGTTTTTCTACCGCTCAACTGCTCTTCCCTTTTTTTCTCGCAGGGAGCCTCGGTGATTTTCAAGGCGGCTCATGCTGCAAACAGGTCGGCGTACTTGGGCTCGCGACAGAGCAAATCAGCCGTCCGCTCGGCGAGCGCACCGATGGTCAGCATTGGATTAGCGCCGAGCGAGGTGGGGACCACGGCTCCGTCACAAACGTAGAGCCCTTCATGAACTCGGAAGTTGCCATCTGCCTCGATGTCGCCACCACCTCGGAGGTCGAAGACTTGTCCTTTGTGATTGGTGACACCTTGCAAAGGCGTATCCCCCATCGCGCAGCCCCCCAGTGGATGGACCGTACCGACTTGGCCTCTCCAGAAGATCATCTCGCGATACCGACCGCCCATGGCACTGGCGACCAAACGAATCTGGTCCTCGTTGAACTTTCGGCGCGGTTGGTTGTAGAGGTTTGGCCAGATAATTTTCGCTTGTCCATCGCAATCCAGTATGACCTTTCCCTCCGAGCAATCGTGGCCTGATACGAGGACGATTTGAGTGTGGTCTAGTTGCAGGTCCAGCCCGATCATCGTCAGCGCAGCAACGTAGGCCTTTGCGGCTCCGCCATCTTGGACGATCACGCGGTCGAGCACATTCGGGCGGGTTGGGAAACTGATTGTCGATTGAATGGTTGGCCCCGTGTTGCGGCCGTGCGGCTCAGCCGCCCCAAATCCGCCGGTCTTGGTTTTGGAATCGGTGCGGTGAATCACTCCGAGGATGTCACCATTGCCACTGAATGAGGCGCCCAACTGCGAACTCAATTGCAGCGCATCACACTGCGAACGAAGCAGGATCTCAGTGCTGCCGACGGTACCGGCTCCGAGAATGACTACTCTGGCGGTGACGCTTCCGGAGGTGCAGGTCCATTGACCGTCAATTTGATTGTGGTGCAAGAAGTGGATGCGATAGTGATCGTCCTGCTTCTCGATTCCGAGGACTTCGGTTTGAGTGAAGATTTCAGCGCCGGCTCTTCTGGCCAGCGGAATGTAGTTGAAGTTAAGTGTATTCTTGGCTCCGATATTGCAACCTGAGCCGCAATCGCCGCAGTCGGTGCAGGGACGTTGCCACATTCCCTGTGGGTTGAGGATTGGTAAAGCGCAATCACCGCCTCGCGTCACGGTGATCGCCGCGGCTTCGTAGAAAGCACCGCAGTCGCGGAGATTCTCAGCAGCAAGCCGCTGGGTCCGCATTTTCGGAGAATGGTCGAACGCTTCTTGCTGCGAACCGAGTTCTTGAGAGACCAAATCGAAATAGGGGTCGAGGAAGTTGCGATCTTTGAGGAGTGTGGGCCAATTCAACTGGGCCAATTCATCCCGGTCCGGACGCATAATTACATTGGCGTTGATCAGCGAAGTAAGGATAGATCGCGCGCAGCCGCGATCTTATCCAGTTGTTGGACTAGCCCTTTGCCGC
>JBJTQD010000157.1:0-4853 GCA_046075445.1 Planctomycetota bacterium | reverse complement strand
TCTCCGCGGGCCGAAAGGCGAGTGCTGGCTCAGCTGGGAAGACTTCGCGGCGCATCACACGGGGCTGATTGCCGGAGTCGCGCCGGGGCTTGCCGGCGATCGCTGGCCGCTGGCGCATTTGACACCGACGCACAAGAGCTATGAGTGGTACGCCGAGACAATCGCGGCCCGCGAGCTGCTGCTGCAACGCGGCGACCAGCAACCCGATCTCGCGGCACTGCGCCGCTGCGCTGAACTGCTGGGCGATCGGGCTTATCTGCTCGCCGAGCTCTACTGGGGCGTCGACGATCGGGCGCGGCTGGCTCAACTGCGGCAATTGTCCGAGGCGACGGGGTTGCCGCTGCTGGCCGCCGGCGATGTGCTCTATCACGACCGCGCGCGGATGCCGCTGCACGATGTCCTCACAGCGACGCGGCATCAAACGACTGTCGCCGCGGCGGGGGCGTTGCTCCAGCCCAACGCGGAGCGGCACCTTCGCGCGATTGCGGAGCGGCAGCGGCAGTTTGCCGCCGCGCCCGATGCACTTGCGCGGACGCTGGAAGTCGCCGATCGATGTCGCTTTCGGCTCGATGAACTCCGTTACGAGTATCCCGAGGAGCTCGCGCCCGCGGGGCAGACGCCGCTGGAGTATCTCCGCGAGCTGGTAATGCAGGGAGCCGCGCGGCGTTACCCGCAAGGGCTGAGCCCGAAAGTTCAGCGGCTGATCGAACATGAACTGCAGTTGATCGAGGAGCTGCATTACGAAGCGTATTTTCTTACGGTCTGGGACTTGGTGCGGTTTGCCCGATCGCGCGGGATTCTCTGTCAGGGCCGCGGGTCGGCGGCGAATTCCGCGGTTTGCTATGTGCTGGGCGTAACCAGCGTCGATCCCGACACGAGTGACTTGCTGTTTGAACGCTTCATCAGCCGCGAGCGGAACGAGGCGCCCGATATCGATGTTGATTTCGAACATGAACGCCGCGAAGAGGTGCTGCAGTATCTTTATCAAAAGTACGGACGGCATCGCGCGGGGCTGGCTGCGGCGGTGATCACTTACCGCAGTCGCAGCGCGATTCGCGACGTAGGTAAAGCGCTCGGCTTGTCGCTCGATCGCGTCGACGCATTGGCCAAGCAAGTTGATGGTTACCAGAACGTCGAAGACCTGCCGACGCGGTGCCAAGCGGTCGGGATCGACCCCCAGTCGCGCGTCGGGAAGCAGCTTTGCACGTTGGTTGACCAACTGCTCGGCTTTCCCCGCCATCTCTCGCAGCACGTTGGCGGGATGGTGATGACGCGCGGGAACCTGAACGAGCTGGTGCCGATCGAAAACACGGCGATGGATGGACGGACGGTGATCCAGTGGGACAAGGAAGACTTGGAGGAACTGGGGCTGCTGAAAGTCGATTGTCTCTGCCTTGGAATGTTGTCGGCGATTCGTCGCTGCTTTGCCCTGATCGAGCAGCATGAGGGGCGGCACTTGACGCTGGCCAATATTCCGGGCGAAGACGCGGCGGTCTACGACATGATTTGTGCGGCGGATACGGTCGGCGTGTTTCAGATCGAAAGCCGCGGCCAGATGAGCATGTTGCCGCGGTTGCGACCGCGCTGCTGGTACGACCTGGTGATCGAAGTCGCCATCGTCCGGCCCGGCCCGATTCAAGGCAATATGGTCCATCCCTATCTGCGAAGAAGAAACGGGGACGAGCTGGTCACTTATCCGAACGCGGAGATCCGATCGGTGCTCGAGCGAACGCTGGGCGTGCCAATCTTTCAGGAGCAGGCGATGAAGCTGGCGATCGTTGCCGCCGGATTCACGCCGGGCGAAGCGGACCAGCTGCGGCGCGCGATGGGCGCTTGGCGGAAGACGGGCGTGATCGAAAAGTTCCGCACGAAGTTGCTCGAGGGAATGCTCAGTCGCGGGCTCTCGGAAGAATTTGCTGATCAGGTTTTTCGACAGCTTCGCGGCTTTGGCGAGTACGGCTTTCCGGAGTCCCACGCGGCGAGCTTTGCCTTGCTGGTCTACGTTTCGGCTTGGCTGAAGCACTACTATCCGGCGGCGTTTGTCGCGGCGCTGCTGAATTCCCAGCCGATGGGGTTTTATGCACCGGCGCAGCTGGTCGCTTGTGCGCGGCGGCACGGCGTCGAAGTTCGCCCACCCGATGTGAATCACAGCGATTGGGACTCGACGCTCGAACCAGCGGCCGAGTCGACTGGTGGTTGGGCCTTGCGGCTGGGACTGCGGCAGATTGCCGGCTTTCCGGCCGCGGCGGCTGAAGCGATCGTCGCCGCGAGAAATGAGCAGGGACCGTTTACTGCGGTGGCTGACTTTGCCACGCGGTGTGGGCTAGGGCAAGCGACGATCGCCCGGCTGAGTGAAGCCGACGCGTTTGCCTCGCTCCGCCAGGATCGGCGCACGGCGCTCTGGCAAGCGCTGGGGCAGGAACGCCGGCCTCTGGAGCAACCGCTGTTTGATGCGCTCAGCCAAACGGACGACGAGATCGCGGAACTGCTGCCCGCGCTGAGCGAGCCCGAGCAAGTGACGGCTGATTATCAGTCAGTCGGCTTGTCGCTCCGCGCTCATCCGCTGGCTTTCTGTCGACCGCAACTCGATGAGCAACGCGTTACGCGAGCGGCTGATCTGGTCACGGCGATCGATGGCCGGCAGTGCCGCGTCGCGGGGCTGGTGATTTTGCGGCAACGACCGTCGACCGCAAAGGGGATCACGTTTGTGACGCTCGAAGATGAAACCGGTACAGCGAACTTGGTGATTAAGCCGGATATCTGGCAGCGTTACTATCAGATCTGCCGAACTTCGAGCGCTTGGATCGCTCATGGGAAACTCGAACGTCGCAGTGGCGTGATCCATGTTGTGGTCAATCGGCTGGAGGACCTTGGCGGATCGGCTCAGACGCCGCGCGTCCATTCGCGGGACTTCCGTTGAGTCCAACTGCGCTGGGCGAAGGTCTCCCGACCTCGCCCACGGTGCGGTTGTCAATCGTCGCGCGAAAATTCACGTCAGCGTCGATCCGCCCGTGCCGCAGGGCGGCGACGTGCGGCTCGACCTTTGAAATTTATGGAGGTGTCTGGTACGTAGGGTTGCGCTCCCAGAGCCTCGCTTACCCTACGCTAAAATATCGCGCCCTGTCGGGGCGAAGAGCCGTGTACCCGTGGTGCGCTGGACTTCGGGTTCGTGCTTCGCGCCCAGCGATCTTTCTCCGCCGGGTCTTCGCGCCAGCACCCGGTTCGGTAGCTCAAACCCAGCACACTGGGCGAAAGTCTCCCGACCTCGCCCACGGTGCGGTTGCCAATAATGTCTTCGAATGTTCTCTCGCCACCGGTGGGTGCGCACCGCGGTCGAGTTAGTGGCTAGTGGTCGATCACTTGCGCGGATACGACCCATCCCGCGGTTTCCCTCTCGCTCGGCCGCGTCTTTGCTGCTGCTTTAGCTCAGCACTTGCTGGATCACTTTGCCGTGAACGTCGGTCAGCCTTCTGTCGGCGCCGTCGTGGCGGACGGTCAGCTTTTTGTTGTCGATGCCGAGCAGGTGCAAGACCGTTGCGTGAAAGTCATAGTTGGTCGTGACGTCTTCGACCGATCGCCAGCCCCAGGGATCGGTCTGGCCGTGGGAAACACCCGGCTTCACTCCCGCGCCGGCCATCCAGCCAACAAACGCGCCGCCGTTGTGATCACGGCCTTCGCCGCTTTGTGAAAACGGCATCCGCCCGAACTCGGTGTTCCACAAGACCAGCGTCTCCTGGAGCATCCCACGCTGACCGAGGTCTTCCAGCAGCGCTGCCATCGGCCGATCGATCGAAGCGGCGATTGGCGGCAGCTCTTTGATGATGCTCGCGTGGTTGTCCCAGTTCCCGGTCGGACCGTTTGCTCCACTCCAAACCTGAACGAACCGTACGCCGCGTTCGACCAAGCGCCGCGCAATCAGACAGCGGCGCCCGAAATCATCGGTCACTGGGTTCCCAATCCCGTAACGCTCGAGCGTCTCAGCTGTCTCCTGAGTGAGGTCGAAAGCCTGCGGCGCGCTGAGCTGCATCTTGGCCGCCAGTTCGTAAGCCCGCACGCGCGCGGTCAGTCGCGAGTCACCCGCATTTCCACCCAGATGCTGTTGATTCAGTTTCTCCAGCAGCCGCAGCCCATCGCGGCTGGACGCTTCGCTGATGAATTTTGCTGAAGCGGGAGCAGCCAAGTCCGGAATCGGTTCAGGAGCGTTGGCCCGGACGATTGTTCCTTGGTGCATCACAGGGAGAAAGCCGGCGCTGAAGTTTCCCCGCTGGTTGTAGGGCAAGCCTTTCGAGTCGGGTAAAACGACAAATGTCGGTAGGTCGTCGCAAAGATTGCCGAGCGCGTAGCTAATCCAGGCGCCCATCGAGGGAAAACCGGGGAGCAGAAATCCGGTGTTCATCAAGAAGCTGGCCGGTCCGTGTACATTGGTCCGCGACTTCATCGCCATCAGGAAGGCGAGCTTGTCGACTTGCGTGGCCAGCTGCGGAAACTGGTCGCTGACCCAGCGGCCGCACTCGCCGTGCTGCTGGAATTTAAAAGGCGAAGCGAGCACCGCGCCGGCTTCGCTCGTGGCCGCTTCGACCCGCTCGTCAGTCCCAGGATCAAACTTTTGGCCGTGTCGCTTTTCCAGTTCCGGCTTGTAATCGAACAAGTCCATCTGGCTCGCGCCGCCGTTCATAAAGAGCTGAATCACCTGTTTGGCTTTCGCCGGATGATGCAAGCCGACCAGCCCTCCGCCGCTGGACTGAGTTCCTGGCGATCCGTCACGAGCCAGCACATCTGCCAGCGCGATTCCGCACAAGCCACCGGAGGCGTGGGAGAGCAGATCGCGCCGGGTAAAGTGGGAGTGATGGTCC
>JBJTQD010000156.1:0-11175 GCA_046075445.1 Planctomycetota bacterium | reverse complement strand
CCAAAACCGTTCCAGGTTGTACCATCAGTCGAATATTGCCAGGTTCCAGCGCCTGTCGTGGCTGTAATCGCCAATCCACTGGCGGCGCTGGTATCGACATCAGCCCAGGTCGCGCCGGTAAGAATGGCGGAAGCCAACGTACCCGACGAAGTAGTATTCTCATTCGTGCCCGTCAAGCTGTGCGTGTAACCGTTGGTGATGGTTGGTGCGTCGTTGACGCTGGTGACGACGATTTGGGCAGACGCATTGTTGCTCGAAAAAGCTGTTGTGCCGCCTGAACTGGCTGTGGTCGCATAATTGGCTGTACTGTTGGTCGAGGCGGTTCCCGAAGTCTGATCCCAAGCTTTGTAACTGAACGTCGCCGTTTCACCGTTGTTGTTATTGGGAACATAACGGACTTGCGTCGTCGATGTGATTAGCAGTGCGTTGGTGGAGCTCACTGCGCCAAAACCGTTCCAAGTCGTCCCGTCGGTGGAATATTGCCAGGTTCCAGCGCCAGTTGTGGAAGTAATCGCCAGACCGCTGACCGCGCTGGTATCGACATCAGCCCAGGTTGCGCCGGTTAAAATGGCTGAAGCCAACGTACCGGACGAAGTTGTATTCTCATTCGTGCCGGTCAGGCTGTGGGTATAACCACTGGTGATCGTCGGAGCATCGTTGACGCTCGTGATATTGATCGTGACGTTGCCATTGGCCGTGAGTGCTCCGCCGGTGCCCTGAGCGCCCGTGTTACCGTCGCTGAACGACCAGTTAATCTGGACGGAGGCGGTCGGCGAATCGCTGGAGTTACTGTAGGCAAGCTGCTGCATCGCCGAGTTGACCAAAGCGTTGGTCGCACTGCCATTGAAGGTCAGAACCAATGTGCCGCCGCTGTTCGTCGTAACGGTGCCGATTGTCGTCCCGCCGACGGTCAAGTTACCACCCTGAGTCAGCGTGCCGAGCGTGCCGGAGGCAGAGAAGACGTCTTGTGAATTGGCTCCACCATTGCGAACCAGCGTCAGCGTCGCGCCGCTGAAGTTGTTCGCGGCGGTCAGTTCGATGTCCGTGACCTGGACCAGTCCTGCGAGAACGATTGGCGCGCCGTTTTCTGTGTAGCTGAGGGTCGACCCAAGTCCGTTGCCCGGAGTGCCGTTGAACGTGGTATCGAGGCTGCCATCGGAGTTCAGGCGAATGATGCTGTAGTCGTTGGAGCCATCGGTCGCCGTGTTAACGCTATAGCCAACCAGAATGATCTTGCCGTCGGGTTGGACAAGCAGATGCTTCGATTCGTCTACATTTCCGGTGACGTCAATCGAAACCTTGCCGGCGGTCCCAAAGCTGGTGTCGAGACTGCCGTCGGTATTAACTCTGGCGACTCCGAAGTTGCCATTGATGTTACCCGTAATCAGGATTTTTCCGTCCGTCTGGAGTGTGATCGCCGAGCCCCATTCGGAGGCAGCGTTGATCCAGGTGACGAGTTTGCCATCGCCGTCGGCTCCGCCGGGGCTGAAGGTAGTGTCGAGGCTGCCGTTGGCATTCAGCCGCATCAGGAAGAAGCCGGACCCACTCCCTGCATTCCCGTGGCCGCCGATGACAATCTTTCCATCGGATTGAATCGCTACCGAGGTACCTTGGTCGTAGCCGCTGACACCGTTGGTCACCAGCCCGTTGGTTCCAAAAGTGGTGTCAAACGAGCCATTAGTATTTAACCGGATGACACCCGTTTCACCATTCGCCGTCCAGCCCGAGACAACGATCTTGCCGTCCGATTGGAGTGCTACCGATAGAGCGCCATCCGAGTTGCCAAAACTCTGAATGACTTTTCCGCTTGTGCCGAAGCTGGTATCGAGCGTCCCATCGGCATTCAAGCGAGCGATGCCGAAGTCCGAGTCCACTTCGCCGACGACGATCATCTTCCCGTCGGACTGGACAACCACATCGTAGGCGTTGTCATTGGTTCCAACCGGGCGAAGAAGTTTTCCGTCTCCATCGAAAGTCGTATCCAAACTGCCGTCTGAGTTTAATCGCACCAGCGCGAAGTCATTGTTTGATCCGTTGTAGCTGCGTCCAACCAGCAGGATTCGACCATCGGAAAGTACGCGGATACCTCGAGCGGTATCTGCCCCGCCAAAATCGACTGTAACCTTGCCGCCTGTCCCAAACGAGGTGTCAATCGTGCCGTCAGCGTTCAGTCGGACCACGCCATAGTCATTGTTCGAGGTACCAAAGACCAGCAGTTTGCCGTCGGACTGTCGCGCAACCCGGCTTCCAAAATCATCCAGACCGGTTCCGAAGGAAATCAGGTTGTAGCCGCCACCGCTCGATGCGGCGGAAAACGTTGGCGCATCGTTCACGCTGGTGACGACGATCTGAGCGGAGGCATTGTTGGTTGAGAAAGCGGTCGTGCCGCCAGAGCTGGCGGTTGTAGCATAGCTTGGTGTGGCGTTGGTCGAAGCGGTGCCGCTGGTCTGGTCCCAAGCCTTATAAGTGAAGGTTGCTGTCTCACCGTTTTGGCTGTTGGGGATGTAGCGGACCTGAGTAGTGGAGGTGATCAGCAGGGCGTTGGTGCCCGAGACGGCTCCGAAGTTTGCCCAGGTCGTTCCATCGGTGCTGTACTGCCAAGTGCCATTTCCAGTGACAGCTGTAATCGCAAGGCCGCTGAGGGCACCCGTGTCAACGTCGGCTTGGCTGGCTCCCGTCAGGATCGCCGAGGCGAGCGTGCCGCTCGAGGTCGTGTCTTCGTTGGTCCCTGTCAGTGAGAAAGTGTGTCCACTCGTAATCGTCGGAGCATCGTTGACGCTAGAGACAGTTATCGAGGCCGAGGCGTTGTTAGTTGAGAAGGCAGTCGTCCCGCCGGAGCTGGCGGTCGTCGCGTAGCTCGGGGTGGCGTTGGTCGAGGCGGTTCCGCTAGTTTGATCCCAAGCCTTGTAGGTGAAGGTTGCCGTTTCACCGTTTTGGCCGTTGGGGACGTAGCGGATTTGTGTGTTTGAGGTAATCAGCAGGGCGTTGGTGCTGGAGACGGTTCCAAAGGCGACCCAGGTAACTCCATCGGTGCTGTACTGCCAAGTTCCATTTCCAGTCAGGGCCGTGATCGCCATTCCGCTGGCTGCACTCGTGTCGACGTCAGCCCAACCGGCCGTGGAAAGAATTGCAGAGACAAGATTTGCCGAGGAGGTCGTGTCTTCGTTTGTGCCCGCGAGAACGGCGTTGTACCCGTTCGTGATCGTCGGCGCGTCGTTGACGCTGGTGACAATGATCTCAGCTGAGGCATTGTTGGTCGAGAAGGCAGTCGTGCTACCAGAGCTCGCGGTGGTTGCATAGCTGGGTGTGGCATTGGTCGAAGCGGTTCCGCTGGTTTGATCCCACGCTTTGTAAGTAAAAGTCGCCGTCTCGCCGTTTTGTGAATTGGGATAGTAGCGTACGTAAGAATTGGCGGTCAAAAGCAGGGCATTTGTGGTGCTGACGGCACCGAAATTGGTCCATGTCGTTCCGTCGGTGCTGAATTGCCAGAAGCCGTTACCGGTGACTCCTGTAATCGCCATGCCACTAAGGGCTGCAATATCGACATCCGCCCGGCTGGCTCCGGAGAGAATGACCGAGGTAAGGGTAGCGGAGGAGACCATGTCCTCTGTGGTGCCAGTGAGTGTGTAGGCATATCCATTCGTAATGGTCGGCGCATCGTTGACGCCGGTGACCGTGATCGAGGCCGAGGCATTATTGCTGGAGAAAGCCGTCGCGCCCCCCGATGTGGCGGCAGTGGCATAACTCGGAGTGGCATTGGTTGAGGCAGTACCTGAAGTGCGGTCCCAAGCCTTAAAGCTAAAGGTGGCCGTTTCACCGTTTTGTCCGTTGGGAATGTAGCGGACTTGTGTGGTGGAAGTGATCAGCAGGGCGTTTGTGGTCGAGACCACCCCAAAGTTAGCCCAAGTCGAGCCATCAGTTGAATATTGCCAAGTCCCTGTTCCGGTGGTGGCCGTGATCGCCAGGCCGCTGACCGCTCCAGCATCGACATCTGCCCAGCCCGAACCGGTGAGGATTGTCGAGGCCAAGGTGCCAGAGGAAGTCGTGTCTTCGTTGGTGCCGGTGAGGGTGTAGGTCGCTCCACTTGTAATCGTCGGGGCTTGATTGACGTCGGTCAGGTTGACCACGACTGTTTGATCTGTCGTCAGCCCATCAGTGTCGGTCGCCCGAATCACCAAGTTAAAGGTAGGGGATGCCCCAAAGTCGAGCGACGTGTTGTTCCCAACGGTGACTTGTCCGGTCGACGAGTTGATTGAGAAGACGCTGCCAGTGTTGCCCGAGACAATCGAGTAGGTGGTTGTGTCGCCGCTGTCGACGTCGAGCGATTTGGCCTTGAAGACGGTTGTTCCGTTGGCAGAGTTTTCCGCGATGGATTTATTGACCACGGTCGGGACGCTGCCGGTCGAGGCGAGCACGGCGACTTCGGCGGCGGAGAGGGCTCGATCGAAAATCGCAATGTCGTCGATAGCACCGCGGAACAGGGCGTCGGCCGACCAGTTCGAGGCCCCGATCAGGTTGCTGGTCCAGTTGCTGAAGTTGGGCATCGAGGCCAGAGTCGTCGACCCGGCCGAAGCTCCGTTGATGTACAGGGTCATCACCCCGTTGGACGCAATGGTACCGGCGAGGTGCATCCACTGGCCGAGCTGACCATTAAGAGCCCCGCTGGCACTCACACTTCCTTGGAAATTGGCGCCGCTGTAGGCAAAAAATTGCAGCGTATTGCCCGTGCCGTTCCGCGTCAGGGCGACGACATCCCAGCTGGATGCGCCGCCGAAGTCAAATACCCGGCCCCAGTTGTCGACCGCGTCGTAGCGGACCCAGGCTCCGAAGGTGAAGGCGTTGCTTGCTGCGACGCCTGGAATCGTACCGAGAGTCACCGAGCGGGTGCTGCTGGTTCCAACGGTGTTGAAAAGCAGTCCGGTGGAGCCTGAGAAGCGGCTGGCGCTCGATGAATAGGTTACGGGGCCACTGACCGTCATCGTCGGTCCGCCGGTCACGGTGGAAGGTGCGTTGCCTGAGCCGTTTTCGAAGTCGTAGGCGGCGACGGCTCCGGTGACTTGAGAGACAGTTGGCGCGTCGTTGCCGCCGTGAATGGTGACGGTGACTTGAGTTGTGCTGCTCGCGCCGCTGCTGTCCTGAATCGTGTAAGTGAACGTGTCGGTAATTGAATCGCCCAGAGTCCGCAGAGCCTGAACGGTGCTGTTGGACTGGTTGACGGTGTAGGTCAATGCGCCGCTGGAGCTGATATTAATCGAACCGTAATTGCCAGTGACACTGCTGCCAACGTTGCCGCTGGCGGAGCTGACCGTACCGGCCGCAACCCCGATGACGGTCAGGGTGTTGCTCGGATCCGGGTCAGAGTCATTCGTCAAAACATTCCCGGAGACATTAATGCCTGTGGTGGCATTGCTTACGCCTCCTGCTTCGACAGCGTGAAACACCTCAGTAGTCGCAGTAGGCGCTCGGTTGTACGCGTCGACGAGAGCGATCGCATCAGAGCCTTCCCCGGCGGCGGTAATCCCTACGTCCGAGCCCCGCAGGAACATGGTGGCAGAGCCAGAAGAAGTACCCGAACCGGTCGCTGTCAGGGTGAGCCGGAAAATGTCATAGGTTGTCACCGAAAGATTGGTTGTGCCAATTGTTTCGGAGGCATTCAGGGTGAGTAGCAGTTGGCCCTGCGTTAGCGCCACGCCCCCGATAGTTGTGTTGTCTTGTACCAGCTCAATCCCGAAAATCTGAGCGGCGTTGCTGATATCGTCCTCATGGCCATCGACGAACATCGAACGGGTACCGCCCGTCACGGTGGTTGCCATCGTTGTGGGGCGGAAGTGCTGGATGTCGGCGTGGTCGTTGTGCCCAGACATGGCATAGATAAAGTCGCCAGCCAGAAGCGACGTTCCGCCGACGGTCATGTTGGTTTCGACCAAGGCGAAATCTCGAATGCTGGCTCCCGTGTTGCCTGGATTTTTCAGCAGTACGGAGAACGTTCCTGTTGAATAATCTCCGGCATACGTCGGTCGGAACAGGACGATCTGGTCAGTGGTGACGGCAACTCCACCGAGCGTTTCGCTCGATCCGGTCGTGAGGAGAATGTCACCTCGCTGCAATGTGACTGCGCTAGTCGTTCCGACAGTGACAGAGCGGGAAACCCAGTGTAGCCCATTGATATCAGCATTGCCGTCGGAGGCAAAACTATCGAGGACAAATGTTTTCTGAAAGGTTCCTGCCGAAGTTCCGATGCCTAATGCCAAAGTCGAACCGGAAAAATATGCTGTCTCTGCATCGGTGTAGGTTAAGGTAACACTACCCGAAGAGGCAGTAGCACTCGTCACCGATGAAAGCCAAAGGCCGGGGTCTAAATCCGAACCAGGTACTGCCCGAGTTTGATCGGCAAATTGGAAAAATTCAAAATTGTAGACCTTGTCTGTTAGCCCTGTTAAGTCGTCGTAAATCAGGTAATAAGTTCCACCATTGTCGGTCCCTTGACTAAAGGAGAAATCACTCCAATTACCGTCGTAGACGAGCGTGTCGCTGCCGGCGCCACCATCGAGGATGCTTGCGGTTCCATTGCCAGTTCCAGAACCCGTATTTGTAAAGGTATCGTTGTAGGCAGACCCGGTGAAGTTCTCAAAGCCCCGGATAAAATCACCGGCAGCGTAACCACCAGACACTGCAAAGGTGTCGAGGTTTACTGAGACTGCTGCAGTTGAGTCAGCATAAGAAAGCGTGTCCCCAACGCCGGGATTAGCAGTCCCGCTGCCACCCCCACCAAAGAGGAAGTCGCTCCCCGCTCCACCCCGGATCGTGTCGTTACCGAATCCACCGTAGATGGTGTCGGCCCCGTTGGCTCCATTCAACGTGTCGGCTCCGCCGCTGTCGAGATACATTCGGACATTGTCCAATACCCCATCGGCACTTGTACCGTTGGCTGTCACATCCGTAAAGGTGATGACGGTTGAAGAGCCAAGGGCGCCAAAGTTGAACTCGTAGTCGGTGAAGGCGGTCGTGGAACTCGGTGCAGCCGTGACCGTCGTGTCAAGAACGGTGTAGCCTCCGGAGGTAATCTGCAGACGAAGCGATTGGTAGTTGGTGGAACCGTTGGCTCCATAATCAAAGCCGAAGGAGTAGTTGCTTCCCGGAGTCGTCGTGATCGTTTGGCTGACGACCCCATTGGGAGTCGCTCCTACTCCGAAACAGAGCGAGTTCGAGCCAAGCACAGACCCGCGATCACTTCGAATTCCGTTGCTGCCTGTGCTGGTCCAACCGGTGGTCAGGGCCGATTCAAAACTGCCGTTGACTATCAGATTGGTTCCATCGCCGAACAATGTATCGTTTCCGGCTCCACCATCGAGAATGTCCGAGCCTGTTCCGCCAGCTAGAGTATCCGCTCCCCAACTGCCAAGGCCCACATCAGAGCCGGAGCCGAGGTCGATCGTATCAGTGCCGTCACCACCGCTTACAAAATCCGAGCCGGTATCGAGGGTTATCGTGTCGTTGCCGGTTCCGCCGGCGTAAGAATCGTAGTTTCCCGTCTCCGTGTAGGTGTCGTTTCCAGTCGTACCTTCAGAGTACGAATTGCTGAACCCCGAGCCTCGCTCGATGATCGTCAGGTTATCGACGCCCCAGGATTCGTTGCTCCAGTTTTCATCGAGGGTTGAGCCGAATCCAACTTTGAATGTCGTGCCGGTGAAAACCTGGTTAATAACGATGGTATAGGGGACATCGTCGCCGCCACCGATTCCGAGATTCGAGCCTGAGGCCGTATCGGGCGTGCTATCGCCGAGAGTTTGGAGCGTATGTTGGTTGTAGACGTTTTGGGAGACGAGCGTGTCGTTGATCCAGACTCGGAACTGTTCGAGGTCCCAAGTGTCATTGCGGTAGAAGGTGAAACTGAGTGTGACGGCCGATTGGTTGCCGGAGAGCGTAAAGGTTTTGTAAACATCTTGAACACTGTTAGTCGCCGACATGTAGGTGCCGGGCGTTCCTGAAGCGGTGCCCGAAGCGAGGTAGGCCGAGTGATCGGCTCCGCTGGTGATGATTGCGCCGCCGGTCCAACCCGTCAGGCTGCCGCTTTCGAAATCCTCGAAGAACGGCTGATTGGTTGCGACTTCCGCACTCGTCAGGGTGATATCGGCGAAGGCGAACGACTCGACGTTCGAGATGTTGTCCGTCCGGTCGGGGCTGCCCGATCGGAGATCGCGGAAGGTGTAGGTCGAGCCCGAAAGGGTGACGGAGTAGTCGCTGCGGTTGCCGCTGAAGGTGACGGTATCTGTTCCGGTACCGCCATCAATTGTGTCGTTGCCTCCACCGCCGCGAATCAGATCGTTTCCGAGACCGCCTTGAATGGTGTCGTTTCCACCGCTGCCGTAGATCGTGTCGTTGCCAGCACCGCCGATGATGGTGTCGTCGCCTTGGTTAGCCGTGAGGTTAGCCACTGTGACATCGGCGAGAACGGCACCTTGAGTACCCGATGTTGAGAGGCTTTTGAAGGTCAGCGTGGTCGAACTGCCGAGTGCGACGAAGTCGAAAGTCTTGACATACCACTCCATGTTGGTGGTCGAGTGGGCGGAAGTAGTCGTGACAACCGCGTCGTAGGAAGTTCCTGCGGCGGAGACTTCAAGGGCTTTGGTAACGGCCCCGATCGCACCATTGCCCGAGGCCGACATCAGGAAGCGAACCGAATAGGTGTTGCCGACAACGGTCGATATAGTTTGGGAAATGGTCCCCGGGGAGGTGCCATCCAGATCGACGCTGCGTCCACCGGTCGGCGAATTTTGCCAATAGGTGGAAACTAATTCGACGTTGCCAGCGGTAACGTTCCAGCCGCCGAAGGTCGATCCCGAGTTGTACTGTTGAAATGATCCGCTGACGGTACCCAGCAAGAACTGACCGTCGGTGACGATATTTGGTCCGCCGAGAATGACGTCGTCCCCGGCGAGGCCGTCATGCGTGTCAGACGCCGTGGTCCCGACAATCAAGTCCGCATTCGCTGTGCCGGTCGCCAAGAGAATGTCGAGGTCGGCTCCGGTGCCGCCCGGGAAGGCGGACTTCGTTTCCAGCTGACCCAGCGTAAACTCAAGGTCCCAGTCGCCGCCACGAACAGCCGATCCGGTCAAATCGGTGCTGGCCGCCAGATCGACTTGCAGCAGCCCGGCGAGGTTGACCAGCCAATTCTGGGCAACGTCATCCGCAGCCACGCGGCAACCGTAAACCAGCAAGTCAGCTTCGTCGCTCAGTCCAACTTTCCAGAGTTGCAGCGAACTGGCGGCTTGCTCCAGCGTCGACTGGCCGAGCCAGAAATTGCCGAGTTGGATTTCGCCCGAGCGACCGTGAGTAAACAAATGCAAGGCGTCATACCGCAGCTGGGCTTGAGCCAAATGGCTGGCGATCGTCTCCAGCCCATTCTCGCCGGGCTGAATCACGAGAATGTCGCGAGTGATTCCGGGATTCGCCGATTCGCGCCAGGTTTGCAGCAGGCTCTCGAGCTGGTCGAGAGAACCGTCGACAACGAACAGCTCGTGCGTGTACGGTCCGCGTAGCGTCTCGATTGCCACGATTTCCGGCTGAAGCGGCAACTCGCCCAGCGTTGGCTCGGGAATCGCCGCGGCGTAATCGCTTAGCAATGGAGCTTCGTCCTCGCCGCTATTGAGCGACTCTCGGTCGATTGCGGGGTCTTCAATTTGGATGAATTCCGCCGGGAGAGGAATTCCCGCGGGGAAAGCGCTTCCGGATACACGCGGCTCTCCAAGCCACTCTTCCAAGTCCGGCTCGGGTAATGCGTTTGCCTGTGGCCAAGGCTCACAGGGAGAGGAAATTGATTGGGAGTCTAACCAGCCCGCGGTCAGCTCCGAAGCGACGCCGAGCAGGCGATTCAGGTCTGCTTCGCGATCGACCGCAGGGGATTGGCTCGGTGAATCGAGAGTAAGGTCCCCGGGATATGCCCCTTGAGAGATGCTGGCCCAGAGACTTGAGTCCTCAAGGTCCGGGTCGCAGAGCAACTGGGCATGCTCGGTGAGCTGGACCGTCGACGAGCCGGTGGGTTCCCACCAGCCATAGAGCAGCACGCTGGCGTCGGACTCGAGCGACTGTCTCCAGAGGCTGAATGTTTGCTGCAGCCCAGGAATTGAATCGGGGCCAAGTTCCGATTGGCCGAGATGGGTGCCGCGGGGATCCTGCAGCGCGATCAGGTGGACCACGCTGACGTTTCGTAGTGACTTGAGCCGTTCGCTGATGAGGTTGATTCCATTGCTCTCAGCATCGATAACGATGACTTCGAGCTTGTCGCTCCCTTGGTCGAGCGCCGCGAGATTATCCACGACCGAGCTAGTTGTGAGGACGCGGAGGTCGATCGCGAGGAGTTCGACTGTTCCCGAGGGGAGCAGCGAATTTTGTTCGGGGTCGAGCCCGACGGGGGGAGTTGCCTCGATCCAGAATGTCGAGTCATCTGGGCTGGTGGTCCACTCGTCAGGAGCCACCGAGTCCAGATCTTCGTAGAAAGTCGTTTCGCTGAGGTCGAGCGGTTCTTGGACGTCCGGTTCGCCCACAGCTCCCAGCGGCGAGGCGTCGTAAAGGACGCGTGGTTCGAGTTCCTGCGCGAAGATCCCGCTCGGCATTTGGCCGGTCTTGTTCGCGAACTCCGTGCGCAGCAATCGACACAGCTGGCGGACTCGACGAGCGAGCCAGCGAAGGCGGGTCGATGGTTGTTTGCGATAGTTCATGCGATGAGGTGAGCGCGCAGGGGGAGCTACTGGGCAGATTATGCCACCTAAAATTTATCGCTTGATTTTGCGCATTCCATGAACTTTGCCTGAGCCGTACAGACTATTAGGAAGACTACGATGCGCAATCGTCAGGATCGTTGCAGCTCCGTCATTCTGGAAATATTGAATTGCTGGTCTTCATCCTTTTTCAGTAAGCTTTGAAGGGGTGAATCTGTCCTTCGGTTTCCTCTCGCTGCAAGCGGCGTTGGTTTTTATCCCAGAGTGATGACAGAAATTAGCCGGGGTTTGAGCGACAGCGACACCCCCGGATCACTGCGCTGGGCGATGGTCTCACAACCTCGCCCACAGCGGGTTGCCTGTCTTTGGTTTTTGAAGGCACCCCAGTGATTGATTCACCACGGGTACACGGCTCTTCGCCCCGACAGGGCGCTTTTTCTTAGCGTAGGGTCAGCGA